>NZ_JBHWDU010000063.1:0-48430 GCF_042734825.1 Kitasatospora sp. NPDC059648
CTACCCCCCCCCGGGGGGGGCCCGGGGCCCCCCTTTAGGGCGGGTTCTCTGGGCCCCCGGCGACCGGCCCGCGGCGGCGGCCGGCGTCGGCCCTTGCGCCGGCCTGACGCTTCCGCAGCCTCACGACCGTGCCGCACAGGGACTGCCAGGCGTGCGGAACGGGCCTGTATCGTGCGCTGTCGTGGCGGACGACTGGCGGGACGACAGGATCGGCAGTGCCCTGAAGGGCACGAACCCCACCGTGCTGCGCCGACTCGACGCCGGATTCGCGGTGATCGGCGACGTGCAGTTCCTGCCGGGGTACTCGGTCCTGTTGACGGACGAACCCGGTGCGCAGCGCCTGTCCGATCTCCCGCGGGGCCGACGCCTGGCCTTCCTGGCGGACATGGACCGGCTGGGCGAGGCCGTGGAACGGGTCTGCGGGCGTGCGGACCCGCAGTTCCGGCGGGTGAACCTGGAGATCCTCGGCAACGCCGACGGCTTCCTCCACGCGCACGTGTGGCCGCGGTTCGAGTGGGAGCCCGCGGACCTCGTCCGTCGCCCGGTGTGGCTGTACCCCGCGGAGGACTGGCGCGATCCGGCGAACGCGCTCGGACCGGAGCACGGCCCCCTGCGCGAGGCGATCGGCCGCGAGCTCGACGCGCTGGCGGCGCCGGACACCGATCCGGAGAGCGTCGCCGCGAGGACCGGTGGCGAGTCGGCGCATCCGCGAGCGGCTGTCGTCGGCCCCCGCGACCAGGCCGAAGGCGCCCGGTGACGGAGCGTCCGAACCCGACCGGCCGGGTGGTGTGGCACGTTTCGAGGGACGGATCCGGGCCAGGCCGGTCAGGTGTCCGCCACCTGGCCCGAATCGGTTGCCGGGTGGCGATAGTCCGGATTCGTACTGTCCCCGCCTGCCCGGTTCCGGCAAGGCTTGGCATGGCGCGGACAGCCGGGCGGGCGGTCGCTCACGGCGCGCCCGCGTCAGAGCCCTCCGGAATCCGTCAGGAAAGAGGAACCGATGCGATCTTCTTTGGCAAGGGCACTCGTCACCGCGGCCGCCGTCGTCGGGATCGCCGCCGGCAGCCTCGCGGGCGCGGGGGCGAGCGTCGCGGCCCCGCAGCAGGCCGCGAAGCCCGCGGTCAGCGGCCCGCGCGCCAGCGTCCTCGCGGTGAACAACCTCGGCCTGAGCACGGACCGGGCCAAGAACTGGCAGAGCTGCCTGAACGCCTGGGGCTTCAACGCCGGTACGGTCGACGGCCAGTTGGGTTCCAACAGCTGGGCGGCGGCGCAGCGGATGCTCAACGCCTGGGGCTACAACGCCGGTACGGTCGACGGTGAGGTCGGGCCCAACACGATCACGGCGCTGCAGAAGTTCCTGAACAACGTCGGCTTCAACGCCGGAACCCCCGACGGGATCGCCGGACAGCAGACCAGGGCCGCCTTCTGGAACTACAACGCCACCGGCTGCTGAGTGCACGGCACGGCGGCGGAAACCTCCGACTCCAGGGCGCCAGCAGGTGTGAACACACCGCGTTGCGCCGAACGGGTGGCGGCCGGGTTCGGCGCCGGGGTGCGGTGGGCAGAGCCTTCGGCATGACGACTCCCACCCGGCGCCACCGCCGCAGCCGCCCGGACGCCTTCACCGCCGCTGCTCCGGCCCGTCCCGCGCGGCCGGCGGTTCCGGCCAGGCCGGGCGGCGGCGGGTGCTGCCGGACCTGGTCCAGCGAACACCGCACCCCGGGCGGCACGGTGGTGCGCACCACCTGGCACGAGCCCGCCTGCAAGACCGGGGGGCGCCTCTGATCCGCCCGAACGACGTCCGGCCGAATCCGTGCGACGGCGCCAGGCCACCGCCTGCCGGTCCTTCAGCGCGAGCACCCGGCCGGGCATCGCCGCTCCCTCGGCACCCACCCGCCCCGGGCGGCGGGTGGGTGCCCGCCGCCCGGCCGACCGGTCAGGCAACGGTCAGGACGATCTTGCCGGTGGTGCGCCCCCGTTCGCCGAGCTCATGGGCCCTCGCCGCCTCGCCGAGGGGAAGGACGGTCTCGACCACGGGCCGCAGCGCGCCCCGGTCGGCCAGGGCGGTCAGCTCGCGCAGGCCCAGGTGGTCGGGTTCGACGAGGACCCAGCCCGCCCGTACGCCGTCGCGGGCCGCGGGGACGTCGTCCGGGCCGGGCAGGGTGATCAGCCGGCCGCCGGACCGCAGGACTGCCAGGGAGCGTTCGGCGGTCTCGCCACCGAGCCCGTCGAGCACCACGTCCACGTCGGACACGGCGTCCTCGAAGCGCACCGCCCGGTAGTCGACGACCTCGTCCGCACCCAGCTCGCGCAGCAGCCCGTGCTTGCCCGCGCTGGCCGTGCCGATGACGTGGGCGCCGCGGGCCTTGGCGATCTGGACGGCCAGGTGGCCGACCCCGCCGGCCGCCGCGTGCACCAGCACCCGCTCGCCGGGGCGCACGTCCGCCGCGTCGACCAGGGCCTGCCAGGCGGTCAGCCCGGCCAGCGGCAGGGCCGCGGCCTCCACGTGCGTCAGGCTCGCCGGTTTCGGGGCGAGGTGCCGGGCCGGCGCCACCACGTACTCGGCGTACGCGCCCGCCTGGCGGGGGAACAGCGGCATCCCGTAGACCTCGTCACCGGGGCGGTGGATGCCCACCCCGGGGCCGACGGCCTCCACGGTGCCGGACACGTCCCAGCCGACCGCCGGTACGTCACCCCACTCGATCAGGCCCCCGCTCGCCCGGGTCTTCCAGTCCACCGGGTTCACCCCGGCCGCGTGCACGCGCACCAGGACCTCGTTCAGCCCGGGCTCGGGCCGCGCCAGCTCCCGCTCGACCAGCTGCTCGGGTCCGCCCCACTGCTCCACCACCACTGCACGCATGTCCGTACGCCTCGTTCTCTCCGGACCGACCGGATCGGTCGACTCGCTCCACTGCCGGGCACCCCGGCACGATGCGGACAACGATCCGGCATCCGGGGCGCTCCTGGTGTTGGCCGTCCGGCCACTGTGTGACAGGATCTGGCCATGGGACGGATCCGGGTCGAAGCACCGCAGAACACATCGAACCGGGCGGCGACGGGGCCCGGTCCGCACCGGATCGCCGTGCTGGCCCTGCCCGGGGTCCCGCCGTTCGAGCTGGGCATCCCCTCGCGGGTCTTCGGCAGCGCCCAGGACGCCGCGGGCCGACCGCTCTACGAGGTCACGGTCTGCACCGCCGACGGAACCGCCGTCCTGAGCGACGCCGGCTTCACCGTGCAGCCGGCCGCCGGCCCGGAGGCCCTGGCTGCGGCCGACACCGTGGTCGTCCCGCCCACCCACGCGATGCCCGAGCTGGGGCACGGCGGTCCGCTGCCGCCCGAGGTCACCGCGGCCGTCGCCCGCATCCGCCCCGGGACCCGGCTGGTGTCCATATGCTCCGGCTCCTACGTGCTCGCCGCAGCCGGACTGCTCGACGGCCGGCCGGCGACCACCCACTGGAACCTCGCCCCCGAGTTCCGCCGGGCCTACCCGGCGGTCAAGGTCGACGAGGAGGTGCTCTTCGTCGACGACGGTGACGTGCTCACCTCCGCGGGGGTGGCCGCGGGCGTCGACCTCTGCCTGCACATCATCCGTCGCGACCACGGCGCGGCCGTCGCCAACCGGACCGCCCGGATGTGCGTCGTACCGCCGTGGCGGGACGGCGGGCAGGCCCAGTACATCGACCGTCCGGTCCCCGACCCCGCCATCGCCGACACCAGCGCCACCCGGGCCTGGGCCCTCGACCACCTCGGCGAACCGCTGCCCCTCGGCCGGCTCGCCGAGCACGCCCGGATGAGCCTGCGCTCCTTCACCCGGCGCTTCCGCGACGAGGTCGGGATGACCCCGGTCCAGTGGCTCACCGCCCAGCGGCTCGAACTGGCCAAACAGCTCCTGGAGACCACGGACCTCTCCATCGACCTGGTCGCCCACCGGGCCGGCTTCGGCACCGCGAACTCCCTGCGCGCCCACATGCGGGCGGCGCTCGGCGTCTCACCCGCCTCCTACCGCCGCACCTTCAGCACGGACGACCGGGTGGCGGCGGTGCGGTGACCGCCGGCCCGGCCGCCGCCGACCGGCGGGTCCCGCCCAGGTGGGCGCGGGCGGTTCCACCGTGACGCGCGACCCGCCGCGGGGCGCGGGCGCACCCCGCGGCGGGCTTCCGCCCCGGGCGGCCGGGGGCGGGTGCGACCGAACGCCGCCGGGATCAGGACGACTTGGCGATGGTGTAGACGACGTAGACGCCGCACTGGGCGCCCGAGCCCTGGTTGGTGACGACCCAGCCGGCTGGAATCGTGGACGGCCCGCAGACCTGCATGCTGGTCTGGTCGGTGACCTTGACGATGGTGTACGTCCCGTAGGTGCCGCAGGCGGCGGAGGTGGTCTGGATGGCGGTGATCACCCAGCCGCTGGGGACGGCGGACTGCGCGCAGTCCTGGAGGGTGGTCTGGGTGGTGACCTTCAGCAGCGAGTACAGCGGGTAGTTGCCGCAGCCCGCGCCGTTCTGCGTCGCCGTGATCACCCAGCCGGCCGGAACCGGCCAGTTGGCGCAGGCCTGCACGGAGGTCCGGTCGCCCAGCGGCACGAGGGTGTAGGTGCCGTAGGTGCCGCAGGCGGGAGACACCGTCTGGATCGCCGTGATCACCCAGCCCGGCGGGATCGGGGACTGCCCGCAGTCCTGGAGGACGCTCTGGTCGGTGACCTTCAGCAGCGAGTACAGCGGGTAGCTCCCGCACGTGCCGGCGCCGCTCTGCATCGCGGTGATCACCCAGCCGGCGGGTACCGGCCCGTTCGAGCAGGCCTGGACCGAGGTCAGGGCCGAGGCGTCGGCGATGGTGAAGAGCCCGTAGCCGCTGCAGCCGGACCACTGCTCGCTGACGATCACCCAGCCGGTCGGCACCGGGGTGTAACCGCAGATCGTCGTCGTCCCGCCGGCCTGCGGCGCGGTCCGCACGGTCTGCGCCGGCCCGGCCGTCCGCGCGACCGGCGGGCCGGCCGCGTGCGCGGCCGCCTGCGCGACCGGCGCACCGGACAGGGTCAGACCGCCCAGCAGCAGTGCGGCCACCGCCAGTCGGCGGGACAGTAACCGTTCCAGCCCGGGCATGCGCATCCTTCGTCCTCCCGATCGCTCCGGTCCGTTGGCGCCTGAGAGCTTGTCAGGCCCGCGCCCCGGTGACCAGACCGCCGCCCGGCTGACCGGCCGCCACAGGCCGCGGCAGGCCGAACCGAAGGTGCGCCCCGGGACCGGTCCGGCCGGTCCCGGGGCGCGCATGCGCCGTGCCGCCGCGGGTCAGAAGCAGCGGTACTCGTGGACGGGCAGGGTGGACTTGATGCCCGCCGAGTTGTAGAAGACGACGCTGTAGTCGCCGTACTGGAAGCCGTTGGGGGCGACGAACTTCTTGGTCAGCGTCTGAATGTAGGTGCCGCTGTCGGCGTTGTTGGAGTAGGAGGACGGGCAGCCCTTTCCGGTCAGGTTGGTCGGGCCGCCGGCTGCGAAGGCCGTTCCGGAGACGCCGACGGCGAGTGCTCCACCGAGGGCGAGGGCGGCGGCGGTCTTGAGGACGTTGCGCATTGCTCTCACGTTTCCCTTGTTCGCTGTGCCAGGGACCACGCCGGACCGGTGTCGACGACCGTTCGCGGCGGCGCGCATGATCTTGGCCCGGCTCCGACGGCTCGGTCAATGGTCTGGACCAAATTGGTCTAGAGCAATTCGGCCCGACCGTCGCGGCGGCCGGCCGGGTGTCGCAATCCGCGCCGACCGGAAGGCTCTCGTTCGTTTCACGGTCACCCGGGCCGTGGGCCACGTCACCGACCTCCGCGGTCGGGCGGCTGGGGGTCGCGAGGGCTTGGCGGGCTCGGCGGGCGTTCGCCACCGGCTGGACGGGCCGGCGGATATCCGGCATCGGCTGCCGGCGTGCCGGCGGCGGCCACGCGGCGGTCCGGCGGCAGGGGCGGGTGGCGGTACGGCGGTGGTACGGCGGCAGGCCCTCGGCCCTAGCAGCGAAAGGCCCCGCCGCCCATACCGGGAACCGCTCAATCGGGACACATCTTGAACAAAGTAGGATGGCTCAACTCCCGCGCTACGCGCGAAGAGTTCCATATATGTGTCATTTGCCCGAATTATCTCCCGCTTCACACGCACGGAGCCACCCTCATGGACAACACGTCCACCGCCATCGACGACGGTGCGATAGAGACCCGCGGTATCGAACCCGTCCCGGACCACGAGCGCCGGGGCAGAGTCCGCGAGCTCTTCCCGACCTGGGTCGCGGCGAACATCAGCGTCCTGCTGCTCACCATGGGTGCCGCCCTGGTGGTGTTCAACCAGCTGAACTTCTGGCAGGTCCTGATCGTCGCGGCGTGTGCCGCGCTCGTCTCGTTCGGCCTGGTCGGCGTGCTGTCGGTCTCCGGCAAGTGGGGCGGGGCGCCGGGCGCGACCCTCTCGCGGGCCACCTTCGGGGTGCGGGGGAACCTCTTCCCCGGCGCGATCCTCTGGATCGCCCGCTTCGGCTGGGAGACGATCAACGCGGTCACCGGCGCCTACGCCGTGCTGACCGTCCTCGACCTGCTCTTCGGCGTCAAGAGCAACACGGCGCTGATCGTGATCACGCTCTTCGCCTTCGTCGCCTGCACCTTCCTGGTGTCCGGCATGGGCCGCAAGGCGCTGAACGTCTGCAACACCTGGTCGACGTACCTCTTCGGCATCTTCAGCATCCTGGTGCTGGGCTACCTGGTCGCGACCATGCACTGGAGCGAGGTCTTCTCCAAGCCCGCGGGCACCACCGCGATGATGATCGCCGGTATCGGCACCATCGCCGCCGGCGGCATCAGCTGGGTCCCCACCGGCCCGGACTTCGCCCGCTACCTGCCGCACGCCGCCTCCGGCCGCAGGATCGTCGGCGTGACGGTCTCCGGCGCCGGCCTGGTGATGGTGCCGATGGTGCTGATGGGCGCCGTGATGGCGGTGGCCTCGCCCGGCCTGGCCCAGGCTGCCGACCCGGTCTCCTTCCTCGGCGACCTGCTGCCGACCTGGCTGGCCGTGCCCTACCTGCTGACCGCGATCGTGGGCATGCTGCTGATCAACAGCCTCTCCATGTACTCGGCCGGCTTCACCGCCCAGACCATGGGCGTCAAGCTGCCGCGCGCCATGGCCGTCAGCATCAACGCCGTGATCTCGCTGGTCGGCGGCCTGATGCTGATGCTGGTCGCCAAGAGCTTCCTCGGCTCCTTCATCACCTTCCTGATCCTGCTCGCCGTCTCCTTCTCGGCCTGGATCGGCGTCTACGCGGTGGACATGTTCCGCCGCCGGGCGCGCGCGGTGCGCTACGACGCCGCCGCGCTGATGGACACCGGCAAGGGCAGCCGGTACTGGTACACGGGCGGCTTCTGCTGGCAGGCGATGGTCTCCTGGGTCCTGGCGCTGCTGTTCGGGCTCGCCTTCACCAAGTGCGACTGGTTCGCCGGTCCGCTCTCCGGCACCCCGGTCGGCAAGTACGGGCTCGCCTGGGCGGCGACCATCGTGATCTCCGCCGTGATCATGGCCGTCCTGCCGACGCCCCGGGAGAACACCCCGGCCGCCGACGCCGCGGCCCCGGCCGGTGCCGCCACCGATGCGGAGCGGACCCAACGGGTCGCCGTCTGACCCTCGCGGCCTGACGCCCGGCGCCGGAAGCGCCCGGTCCTCCGCTCAACCGAGCAGAGGACCGGGCGCTTCCGCGTATCCGACTTGAGTACCGGTACTCAGGCGGTGGGGCGGTCCGCGCCGGCGTAATGGCAGCCGTGACTACAGCGAAGAACACCCTGGACACCCCCGACCCGAAGTGGTGGCACTACCCGACGGCCGCCGCCCTGCTGGTCCCGCTCTGCTGGGCGGCCCTGCTGGTGGCCACTGTCGGGCACGCCCTGTTCGGCTACTGCGCCCTGCACAGCGGATGCGACCACGGGCACCAGGACGCCCGCCGGCACCTGGCCCTCGGCCTCGGCTGCGCCCAGCTGGTGCTCGTCGCGGCCCCCTGGCCGATGCCCCGGAGCCGCCGCTGGACGATCGCCCGCTTCGTCCTCGCCGCCTTCTCAGCCCTCTGCGGGGTCAGCGCCGGACTGGTGACCCTGATCGCGTGAGCACGCGTTCGGCGGCGTCGAAGAGCTGCCGACGAGCGCCGCGAGGTGTACCCGCGTGACCTGACGCGCGTCCCGGGGGTGGTCGTGGCTGGACGCCACGGCCACCCCCTCATCGGTTCCGGTCGGTTCAGCCCTGGTGGCGCCGGCGTCGGCCGAGGGCGAAGGCGAGGCCGCCGAGCGTCAGCAGGGTGCCGCTGGTCGCCGCGGTGGTGAGCACGGTGGTGCCGGTGCTGGCGAGCGTGCCCGATGCCTGCTCGGGGGCGGAAACCGTCGGGGCCGACTGGCCCTGCGTGTCGGGAGACGTCGGGACGGAGGGGGCCGACGAGCCCTCGGTGGTCGACGGGCCGGGGGCGGCGGGTGTCCGCCCGCCGCACGGTGCTCCCCGGGGGGGACCCGTCGCACTCGGCCGCCGATGATCACGCCCGGGGCCGTGCGGGGTGCGCTACCGGCGGCGATCACCGCACAGTGCTCACAACCGGACTCGGTTTTTCCCCGTATTCTCCTGGGAGCGAGTCGATCCGTCAGAGCGTCAAAATGACTGCCCATCAGAACCGTTGACGTTCCCACTCCGTCGTCGGCTCCGCACCCGCCTACGCCCGGGGAGCTGCGCGGAGGTGTGTCCGGGAGATGCCGCACCCCGAACTGCCCGGCCCGGTGCGGTGCGACGGCCCGTGGTTCCCGTGCCGCTGACGGGCAGCGGACAGGCCACCGGTTCCATGCGCCGAGCGGGCCGCCGTACGGCCGGCCCCGGGGTCACTCCTCGACCGGCAGGCCGGCCTCGCGGGCGAGCACGCCCAGCGCCCGGCGCAGTGTCTCGCGCTCGGCGGGGGAGAGGGCGGCGGCCAGCTCGGCGTCGACGGCGTGCGCCTGGGCGGCGCACTCGTGCAGCAGGGCGCGGCCGTCCTCGGTGAGAGCGAGAGTCTGGCGGCGGCGGTCGACAGGGTCGCGCTCGCGTGCCACCGCGCCCAGGGCCTGCAGCTGGTCGGCCAGGCTCACCACAAGGCTCGGCGCCACGCCCATCGCCTGCGCCAGCTCCAGCTGCGAGGAGGCGGCGCCCGCGTCGAGGGCGGCGAGCAGCGCGACGTGCTTCGGTTTGAGGCCGCGTTCCTCGATCGCGGCGGTGAAGCGCGCGGTCGCGACGGTGCCCAGGGTGCCGAGGCGGAAGGACAGCGAGGAGGTCAGCGTCGGGGGGTTGACGGCGTTCATGGGGACAATAGTATCCCTAAGGAATCATTCACATCTCGAATCATTAGGGGAGTGGTCGATATGGGCCGGACTGTGGCGGGCGCGCTGCCGAAGCCGCTGGTGATCGCCAACGCCGCCGGGGCGCTCTCGATGGCCGCCTGTGCGGCCGGTCTCGCCAACCCCGGGATCGGGCTGCCGAAGGAGGAGCCGGTGACCGAGGGCGTGCGGTTCTACGCAAAGGCGTACGCCGCCCGGGCGCTGCCGCTGGGAGCGGTACTGCTGCACCAACTGGTGCGCGGGCGCGGCGGGCCGGCGCTGCCGGCGGTGCTGCTGCTCGCGGGCGCGGTGCAGGCAGGGGACGCCGCGATCGGGGCGCGAACCCGTAACCCGGGGATGGCGCTCGGAGCCGGCGCGCTGGCACTGCTGCATCTGGAGACGGCGCGGCGGGCCGTCGGGGGCGCACGGTGACCGGGGCGCTGTGCCTGCCGACGCGCCACCCTTGCCCTCCTGCTCGAACCTCAGGAGGGCGCCCTGCGCCTACCAGGGGACGGTCCGGCCGAAACGGTCCAGGTAGGCGAGGCCGGGGGTGCCCAGGCGGGAGAGCAGGACGTCGACCAGGAGCGGCACGGTCTCCTCGATGGTGAACGGCGCGTCCGGGCCGCCGAGGGCGGTGCGGATCCAGCCCGGTGCCAGGAGGACGAAGGCGCGCCGGGTCCCGCCCTGCCGGGCGGCGAAGCTCCGCAGGAGCATGTTCAGCGCGGCCTTGCTCGCCCGGTAGACCTCGCGGCCGCCGGCGGTGTTGTCGGTGATGCTGCCCTGGCCCGAGGACATCGCCCCGATGAGTCCCGCCGGGGGCACCAGGTCTTCGAGCGCTTCGATGACGCGCAGCGGGCTGAGCGCGTTGGTGACCATCACGTCGACGAAGTCGGCCGTCGAGACCGCGCCGATGGGCGTCCGCTCGTTGTTGGTGATGCCCGCGTTGACGAAGAGCACGTCGAGCCGGCGGTGCGCCAGGCGTTCGCGCAGCCGGGGGAGGCGGTCGGGATCGTTGATGTCGAGGTGTTCGATGGTCACCCGTCCGTCGGCGTTGTCCGCGAGGTCGTGCAGCGGCGTCCGGGCGGTGGTGTCGCGGACCGTGCCGACGACGTGCCACCCCCGGTCGAGGAACTCCGCCGCCATCGCGTGGCCGAGGCCGCGCGAGGCCCCGACGATGAGGGCGGTCGGCGGGTGCTGTTCGGTGCCGGTCGATGGCATCCGGCATCATCTCCGTTCTTCGGGCGTCGTGCTGCCCGTGTCGTGCTGCCCGTGTCCTACTTCGTGCGGGCGTCGATTCGCGTTGAGTGTTCCGTCCGAACCGCACCGCGGGCGAGCCGCGGGCGCCGGTTTGTAGGATTGCCGCCGTGGCAAGGCCCCTGATGACGGAATCCGCTGTGCTGCAGCCCGACGACGTGCGAATCATCCGGGCCCTGCAGATCGCCCCGCGCGCCTCGTTCGCCGCGATCGCGGCCGCTCTCGGCCTGACCGAGGGCGCCGTCAACCGCCGGTACCGCCGGCTGCGCGCCGACGGTGTCATCCGCGTCGCCGGCGTGGTCAACCCGGGCGCCCTGGGGCAGAGCAGGTGGCTGGTGCGACTGCGTTGCCGCCCCGGCAGCGGCTCGGCGATCGCCGACGCGCTGGCCGAGCGCGACGACGTCAACTGGGTGGCCCTGAGCGCGGCGGGCTGCGAGATCATCTGCGCGACTCAGTCCCGGACGCGGGAGCAGCGCGAGGACCTCCTGGGGAAGCGGCTGCCCCGTACGGCCGCGGTGATCGACATCAACGCCTTCGCCATGCTCCGTCAGTTCCTCGGCGGCCGCGGCCACTACTGGTCCGCCCTGCAGGGCACCCTGACCTCCGAGGAGGAGGCGGCGCTGGGCAGCGACGGGCCCCCGTTCACCGAGTCCCCGGTCGTCGCCCGCGAGCCGCTGCGCCTCACCCCCGAGGACGAGAAGCTGCTGGAGGCGCTGGCCGCGGACGGCCGCGCCGGTCTCGTCGACCTCGCCGCCGCCGCAGGCCTCACCCCGGGGCGCGTCTCCCGACGCCTCGACGCCCTGCTCCGGCACCGCGCCGTGCACGTCGACGTCGAGATCGCCGCGGCGGCCCTGGGCTACCACGCCCGCGCGAACCTGTGGCTGCGCGTGCACCCGTCGGCGGTGAAGAGCGCGGGCCGCGCACTCGCGCAGGAACCCGAGATCGCCTTCGCCGCGGCCATCTCCGGGCCCTGGAACCTCCACGCCGTCGCCCACTGCCGGGACCTCGACGAGCTGTTCGAGTTCACCTCGGAGCGCATCGGCTCCCTCGCCGGACTGCAGAGCATGGAGGTCTCACCCGTGCTGCGGCACGTCAAGCAGGCCGGCACCCGGCTCTTCGGCGACCGCCTGGTCGAGACGCCCGGCACCCGCGCACGCCGGTGAGGGCCTCCTCCCTCCTCCTGTCCCGTGTGCGGGTGAACGGGCTCTCCACGTCGAAGGCTGTTCGGGTGACTGTGCAGTCACGTCCTGTGCCCGATGCGGGTGACGTGTGGTGCGATGCCCACGTGAAATCCGGTGGCGGGCTCGGACCGCGAACGCCCGTCCCGGATCCGTGGAGATGGAAGGGAAGCCCATGCTGCTCCGCGCCCTGGCCGCGACGGGTGTCGCCACGTCATTGTTCGGCTCTCCGGCCTTCGCCGGCACCCCGTCGCCGCCCCTGCCGCAGGACCGGATCGTCATCGACAGCGTGACGGCCAGTGGCACCGGCTGCCCGGCCGGGACGGCCGCCGTGGCGGTCTCCCCCGACGGCACCGCCTTCACCGTCACCTACAGCAACTACCTCGCCGCGATCGGGCCCGGAACGTCGCCGACCGGCGCCCAGAAGGACTGTCAGCTCAGCCTGCGCGTGCACGCCCCCGGGGGCTACACCTACGCGGTCGTGTCCGCCGGCTACAGCGGCTTCGCGTCGCTGGCACCGGGTGCGTCCGCGACCCAGCGGGCCGGCTACCACTTCCAGGGCGACCCCCGCACCACCACCTCGAACCACCACTTCAAGGGTCCGTTCAACAACGACTGGCGGACGACCGACACCGTGCCCGTCGCCGCCCTGGTCTTCGCTCCCTGCGGGGAGGAGCGCAGTCTCGACATCAACACCGAACTGCGGGTCGACCAGGGCACGTCGAGCCCGAGCGCCACCAGCTTCATGGAGATGGACTCGACGGACGGCAAGATCAACACCGTGTACCGCCTGGCCCTTCGGCGCTGTCAGTGACCCGCTGCGGCCGCCGGGCGGCTGCGCAGTGCGGCCCAGGCCGAAGCGCGTAGCCGGGTGGCCGGCCAGGTCGGTGGCGGTGGCGGTGTCGAGGGCGGGGTGCGGGGCCAGTCGGTCCGCGCGCGGGCGGGACCCGCGAAGCGCGCGCGGCGGGTGCCGTGCCGGAACTCGGGGGCGAGCAGGAGGAAGACCGCCTGGTCGGGGCGGGACAGCAGCGGTGCGAGCCCGGCGGGCAGGGCCCCGAAGCAGTGGGCTCGGCCGGGCGGCAGGGCAGGCCTCACCCGGCATCGGGAATCCGGGTCCGGGGAGCCTCGACCGCCTTGACCGCCTCGACTGCCCCGACCGCCTCGGACCGCCTCCGGCCGGTGGGATCAGCCGGGCTGCGGAGCGGGTGCCACCGGAGCGGCCGCCGCCTGGCGGGTCTCACGCATCATCAGCAGACCGTTGGCCGTCATCACCGTCGCGGTCAGGCCGTGGATGCCGAGGGCGGCGGCCGCGGAGCCGTGGTGGGCCAGCACGGTGGCCATGTCGCCGTACGCGGCGAGGGCCTCCACCAGCAGTACCCGGCCCAGCGCCCGGCGGTGGCCCGTCACCAGCAGGACGCCCAGGACCAGGGCCAGGACGACGTCGCGGATCCCCTTGACGACCAGGAAGCCGCCGCCGTCCCCGGACGGCCAGCTCGGCAGGCCGAAGCCCGGCGCCGTCGTCTCCGGGCTCAGGACGAACTCCGTCCCGAACCAGAGGATGAAGAGGACGAGGGCGGCGGCCAGCACGGTGTTGGTCTTCTTCAGTGACACTGTTCTGCTTCTCCTTGCGGTCTTCGTGGGCTTCGCGGGCCCGGTGCGGGTGCTTCGGCTGCGGCCGCCGTGTCACACGTCGATCCGCTCGAAGACGTGCGGGTACGACACGATGTCGTCGGGGGACTCCGCCGCCAGGCGCTGGAACTGCGGGCTGCCGAACGCGGTGGCGAGCGCCTCGGTCGATTCCCAGACCGCGACGTTCATCAGCAGCCGGCTGTCCGCCGTTCCCCTGTGCATCTGCAGGGAGACGAACCCGGGCTGGGCCCTCATGAACTCCGCCTGCCTCCGGAAGAGGGCCAGGAACGACTCGGCCCTCTCCTCCGGGACGACGAAGGTGTTGGCCAGCACGATGGGCCCGGTCCTCTCCTTGAACTGCGCGAACAGCGGCGTGCTCGGGTCCAGGCTCTGCAGCTCGGCCATCTCCGGTACTTCCTCTCGCTCTCGGTCGTTCCACGGGACTTCGGCCGGCCACCGCCGTGCTGGCGTACTGGGCCGACGACGTACGCGGCGATCGCTGTCCGCGGAACGAGGGGATCTGACGGGCGCTCAGGCGGCGGATTTGCCAACGCCTGTTGGTCAACGCTTGTTGGCAAACGTAGAACGGACGGCTCTGGACTGTCAACACGTGTTGGCCTACATTTGTTGGCATGACCGGCAGCACGGAGAACCAGCAGGCCGCCCGGCGTTCCGACGCCACCCGCGCCACGATCCTCGCCGCGGCCCGTGAGCGCTTCGCGGCGGACGGCTACGAGAAGGCGACCATCCGGGCCATCGCGCGCGACGCGAACATCGACCCGTCGATGGTGATGCGCTACTACGGCAACAAGGCGGGCCTCTTCGCGGAGGCCGTCTCGGTCGACCCCGGCCTTCCCGGCCTGCCCGTCGAACCGGGTGAGGAACTCGGCCGCACGCTGGTGCGCCACTTCCTCAGCCTGTGGGAGGAGAACGGGGAGCTCACCGCGCTGTTGCGGGTCGGCGCCACCGATCCGGCCGCCGCCGAGCGCATGCAGAGCGTGCTCCGCGAGCAGTTGATCCCGCTGGCCCGCCGGGTGGGCCCCGACCCGGACCAGGCGCCGACGCGGGCGGCACTGTGCGCCTCCACCGTGCTCGGACTCGCGCTGACGCGCTACGTGCTGGGGTTCCCGGCGAGCGTGGCGCTCGGTCGGGAGGAGATCGTGGACTGGCTCGGACCCACCGTCCAGCGCTATCTCACCGCGCCGACGCCCTGAGGACCGCGTCGAGGGCCGTGTACGAACCTGGCTCCCCCCTTCGGGCCCCTTGCAACCGATCGGAACCGGTCACCTAGGCTGGCGCGGTGACTGGTGATCAGGAGCGGGTGCAGCCGTCGGGAGTGTGGGCCACGGCCGTGGGGGTGGCCAGGGTGCGGGCGCTGGAGACCGAGCGCGGGGACGCGCTGTTCCACGACCCACTGGCACGGGCCTTCGCCGCCGCCGGCGGTCTGTGGCCCTCCTCGCCGCCCCTGCCCGACGACGAGGCCGCCCGACGCCGCCGACTGGCCGTGTCGTTCTCCATCGTCATCAGGACGAAGTTCCTCGACGACCTGCTGCAGCAGGCCTGCGCGGACGGGGTCCGGCAGGTCGTGCTGCTCGGCGCCGGCATGGACAGCCGGGCCTTCCGGATGGACTGGCCCGAGGGCACCCGGCTGTTCGAGGTGGACACCGCCGCGCCACTGGACTTCAAGGCCTCGGTGCTGCGCCGGGAACGGGCCGTCGCACGCTGCGAGCGGATCACCGTCCCGGTCGACCTGCGCGAGGACTGGCCGGCCGCGCTGGCCGCCGCGGGGCACGACCCGTCGGGGCCGACCGTGTGGATCGCCGAAGGACTGCTGATCTATCTGCCCGAGGACGCGGTGGAACTGCTGCTGGCCCGGATCGGCGCGCAGTCGGCGCCCGGCAGCCGGATGGGGCTGACCCTGGGCTCGCGCGGTGTGATCGAGCGCTTCGGCGCGAACGCCGCGCCGGGATCGGCGGCCTCCATGTGGGTCTCGGAGATGCCCGACGACCCGGTGGACTGGCTGGCAGGCCACGGCTGGGAGGCCGACTGCCACACCGTCCGCGAACGCGCCGCCGCCTACGGCCGCCCGATCACCACCCCGCCGCAGCGCGAGGAAGGGCCCGGCGGCCTGATCTCGGCGGTCCGCCGGCAGGGCGCCTCCCGGCTCCCTGGATGATCCTGGTTTGAGCCTCGACGACAACGACCACTGGCAGCGCTGGACAGCGAGGTTGCTGGCCGTCCTTGCCGCTGACCCTTCCGACCAGCTGGCCTGGGCCGACGAACACCGAGTGACAACCGCCGCCGTCGCCGACGACGCCGGGTTCGTCCTGCAGCTGGCCGAGGGCATGGTCGAGCGGGGGACCCTCGATCCGGGCGCCCTCCATGACCTCCGGACCATCGACCGGCTGTTCGGCTAGCTGGATGCCCGCAGTCGTGCGAGCCGGTGGGCCGACGCGCCGGCCGCCGATGCGATCCGGAGTGAGGTGAGGACCGCCGCTCGCCGGATCCTCATCGCCAGGCAGGGCGAATGGCGTCTCCCGCTGCCACGCCGCGTGACGCCTCGACACCTCCACGACTGAGCGACCGCAACCTGCCGGTCCGCCGGTCCTGAGGCCGGTTCACCGGGCTTCGAGGATGTCCTTCAGGACGTCGAGGTTCTTCGCGACCGCGTGCTTGACCCGGGGGCCGGTAATCGCGGCGATGGCCCTGAGGGCCCCGGGGGCGGTGAGGTGGACGGTGTTGACCAGGCGGGTGGTGCGCGGGTCGAGAGGGGTGAGCCGGTAGGTGGTGGTTCCCGTGAAGGGGCCGAAGTCGCGGTCGGCGGTCAGCAGGTTCGGGGGGTCGTACGCGGTGATGCGGAAGTGCTCCTCGGCCGGGCGCGGGAGCGTGCGGCTCTGGCGGTAGGTCGTTCCGATTCCGATGGGCCCCGGGGAGGTCTGCTCGGTGCGGTCGAGCGCGTAGTTCCAGCGCGGAAGGTTCTCGGGCCGGGCGAGGTAGGCGAAGACTTCGTCGGCGGGTGCGTCGATGGTCAGGGTGTTCTCGAATCGCATGGTCGTTCCGTTTTGCTCGGCGCGTGGCCGGCAGGTCGTGCGCGCTCGTGTTCTCAGTCGAGGTCGAGGCGTTTGTTGAGGGCCTTGCCCGAGGGCAGGGGGTCGATGAAGTTGTGCAGGAACGCGAGCATCGCGTCGGTGTCCAGGCCCTCGCAGGCGGCGTCCATCGAGGCGTAGAGGAACTCCTCGATCTCCGCGACCTCGGTGGCCAGGCGCTCGCCCTCGGGGGTGAGGCTGAGCCGGAGGTAGCGGCGGTCCTCGGCGTCGGTGCGGCGCTCGACCAGCCCGGCCGCGACGACGCGTTCGACCAGCCGGCTGGGGTTGGTGCCGCTTTCGCACACCAGGAGCTGCCCGAGCCCGTTGAGGGTCAAGGTGCCGTGCTGCTGGAGCAGGCGCAGCACCTCGGCCTGCGACGGGGTGATGCCGTGGGGTTTGAGGGCCTGGATCAGCAGCCGGTTGCCTTCGCGCTGGGCAGCCAGGATCGCGAACCGCAGGTGCTCGGCCCTACGCATCGGCGTCCTGTCGGGTGGCGGTCAGGGCGCTGAGGAAGTCCTTGACGGCGGCGGCGTAGGTGGCCGGGTGGGAGAAGCGGAACATGTGCCCGGTGCGCGGCAGCACGACCTCCCGGGCGCCGGGGATGCCCGCGAGCATGACCTTGGAGGCGTTCTCGCCGATCAGCACGTCGTGCGAGGGGGTCAGGAGCAGGGTCGGGACCTCGACCAGGTCGAGCACGTCGACGTAGTCGGCGGTGAGGCTGGCCTGCACGCGGGCGCCGAAGGAGGCGGCCGGGGTGTTGGCGAGGAACAGTTCGCGGCTGCGCGCCTCGCTCCAGGGCACCTGTCCCTCTCCGTCGAACGGGGAGGCGAGGCGGTGGGCGTGGGCGCGCAGCGTCAGCTGCCGGTAGAGCGGACCGCGGGTCTTGCCGATCGTTCGCATCAGGGCCTTCCACGGCTTGGAGTCGACCGGGTTGGCCGCGAAACCGCCGGACAGGACGAGGGCACGCAGGCCCTGCGGGCGGCGGGTGGCGAGCGCGAGCGCGATGTTCGCGCCGAACGAGTCGCCGACCAGTACGAAGTCGTCCAGGTCCGCGATCGCGCTCTCGACGTGGTCCGCGTAGCGCTCGATGTCGTCGACGCCCTCGGGCAGGCGCAGCGTGCGCTTGGGCACGTCGCCGTAGGGCGCGAGCTGCTCGGCGCTCCACGGGGCGCCGGAGAAGCAGGGGATGAAGACGAGGGTCGGATTCTTCTCTGGAGTTCTCATATCGGACACATTACACAACACATGTGTCGTGACACAGGTTACCTGGGTCACATGCCGGTGGACGCCGGGAGGAGCGGATGCGATCCATGCGGCCGCCCGTCCCGGCGGTCTGCCCGAGCCCTTTTGCGTGGCAGGGCCCGCTGGGGGGCGCCCTGCCCCAGGACCGCTACTGAGCGTGACAGTAGGGAGGGAGATTCTGGGGTGTCGGAGGCAGCCGGTTGGATGGGTGCATGACTGTCCATGACGTAGCCCGCCGACTCCCTTCCATCGCTGACCTGCGGAATCTGTGCCGCTCACTGGCGATGCTCGATGCGATCTTGAGCCCGGACTGGGAGGGCCGGTACTACTCCTTCAACGCCGGCTGGGCCGACGGCGAGGAGATGGCGTCGATGCGCAACGGGTCGGGGGACGAGTACTCCATCGTGTTCTCGGCGGCCGGGGCCTGTGTCCGCGGCTTCGACCACGAAGCGCCGATGAGCCCGTACGGCAACGATGGCGAGCCGTGGGCGGGAGTGATCGACGAGGTTCCGGAGGTCTTCAGGCCCTTCGTCGAAGAGCCGGCGTTCACCAACGAGGACGGCGTTCCCCTCGTGACGGCCTGCCTGTGGCGGGAAGCGACGGACGACCGGTGGCGGCACGGCGTGATCGACTTCCCCGCCGGATGTTCCGACCCCGACGGGGCGACGGGTCTGTTCGAGCTCCTGACCGACCGTTCGCCGGAAGCGTTCCAGCGCTTCGCCGAGGACTGCTACGAGGTTCCCGTGGACCTGGAAGCGGTGCGCGATGTGTACGCCTTGCGACCGCTGAGCCAGAAGCTCGTGTCATCGCTGAACTCGGAGGTCACCCTCGTGGACCTGGCCGAGGACATCGCCGAGATCGGCTACCCGCAGCCGGTCCGGGACGAGGTCTGAGCTTCATTCGTCGGTAAGTGGTCGGGGAGGCCGGCCGGATGGTGACCGTAGGTGGCTGCCTGCGGCGCGCGGCCTCCACCGGTTCGGGGGACTCGCCCGGGCCGCCGTCAGGAGAGGTACGGCTACAAGCAGTTCCTCCGATTCCGCTCGCCCGCCCGGCAGGCCGGACCGAACCGGAAGGAGGGGCGGGCGGCCACCTCATCCGTTCAGGCCAGCTGGTCGACGACGGCCCGGCCGGCGCGCTGCAGGGCCTCGTCGCCCTCGACGCTGTGGAAGATGTCGTCGCTTCGGCGGGCCGAGGCGAGTTCCGCGCGGATCCGGGGAAGGGCGGGTGCGGCGGCGGGGCCCATGCGCCGCAGGCAGTCCAGGACATGGCCGGCCGTCGAGTCGTTCTCCTCCCATCCCTGCAGCAGCACGGGCAGGACGGCCACGGCCTCGGCCGGGCCGCCGATGTCGTAGACCGCGGCGGCGGCGCGCGTGCGGGTCCGGGCATGGCCGGCTTCGAGCATCCGCCGCAGGCGGGGCAGCGCTGCGGCCGCCGGTTCTCCGACCCGGCCGAGGGCGTCGGCGGCGTCGTCGTTCGCGCCGGTGTCGAGCAGGGCGGTCAGCCGCGGTACGGCGTCGGCGGGGTTGCGCTCGATGTCCCACAGGGCCTTCACGGCTGCGAGGCGCAGGGCCGGGTCCTCGGCGTCGGCGAGCGCCCGGACCGTCTCCAGCGCGGACGCGGCGCCGCTGCCGATGGAGCCCAGCGCGCGCAGGGCCACGGCGGCGGTGCGCCACTGTTCCTGCTCGACGGCGGTGCCGAGGGCCGTGGTGAGCGCGGGTACGGCCGCCGGGTCGCCGAGCCGGTTGAGGGCGGCCATCAGCGCGGTGGCGGATCCCCAGGGCGAGGAGAAGTCCGCGTCGGCCAGGCGCCGGATCAGCCGCGGCAGTAGTTCGCCGGCGGCCTGAGGGAGGTGGCCGGCGACCTGCAGGGCACGCCAGTCGTCGGTGCCGGTGTCGAGTGCCGTCAGCAGGCTGGGAAGGGCGCGCTCGTCACCGAGGCCGGCCAGCGCCGTGACCGCCTGCTGGTGGGCCCGGCGCAGCAGCGGGTGCCGTGCGGCCCAGACGTCCGGGCCGTGGGTGGCGCGGTGCGCCCCTACGAGGGAGGCAAGGGCTTCGCGGGCGGGTTCGGCGAGCGCGGCGGGGAGCTTGCCGAGGGTTCCGGCCGCTTCGGCGGCGGTGTAGGGGTCATCGGGGAGGAGGCAGTCGGCGAGCAGGAGGACGAGGCCGGTGTGGTCGCCGCGCCAGGAGCGGATCAGCTCCCAGGTCATGGCGATGGCGTCGTAGCGGGTGGCCGCATCGGGGCTGCGCAGTTGGGCGGTGAGCAGGACGGTGCGCTCGGGCACCCGCGCGTCCAGCACCCGGTGGAAGGTGGTCAGCAGCTCGGTGGTGGGGGAGTGGACGCGGCTGTGGCGGTCGAGGTCGGCGAAGACGGCGGCGATCTGCGGGGGGACGTTCTGGTCCGGTGCGGGTTCGGCGGCGGTGTCCGCGAAGGCGCACTGCCCGCAGTCCGCCGGTCGGGCCTTGTCCTCGTGCTCGGGTTCCGGTTCCGGTTCGGGGGTCAGCTGCCGGAGCAGGCCGGTCGCCGTCGGGACGAGGCCGGCGTCGATGGCCTCCGGTGCGCAGGCGGCCCGGTGGACGAGGGCGGCGAGCCGGATGTCGGCGTCCAGCGAGTGGTCGGCCGCGAGGGCGCCGAGCCAGGCCGTCACCGGGCCGAGCGCGGCCGGCAGCCGCCGGGCCAGCGTCGCGGCCGCCTCGACGACCAGGAGCCGCTCCACGGTGCCGTCCTCGGCCGCCAGCCGTTCCCGCAGCAGGGTGAACGCCCGGTCGGCGTCGTCGAGGAACAGCCCCAGGGCCGGGACGGCGGCCTGCCGCACCCGCGGGTCCGGGTCCGCCGAGTGCCGGGCGAACTGCTCGACGCGCTCGCGCATCCGAGGCACCACATCCGCGTAGGGCGTCGACGCGTGGCCGGACGGACTGTAGTAGACGCCGTCGGGGTCGCAGGCCAGGGCTGCGCTGCCGATGCTGAGCAGGAGCTGGACGACAGCCGCGCGGTCGGGTACCCGGGGATCGTCGGCGAGCGCGAAGAGGAACGGCAGGCTCGCCGCCGTGCACGAGTAGACGCCGCCCTGGTGGTGGGCGGAGCTGTAGAAGCTGCTGAAGGCCCGCTCCCGGACGCCGCGGTCGGGCGAGGCCATCTGCCTCAGCCACAGCGGGACTTCGTCCGCCGGACCGTAGGCGTGACCCATGGACGACCAGTCGACGAGGTCGAGGCCCTCAAGTTTGTCGATCATGGGCCGTACGGTGGCACGAGGCACTGACACCGCCACCGGCGCACAGCGGGCCGCTCGTCGGCGATTCCCCGTGCCGCCCCCGGGCGGGCGCGCCGGGGCACCCGGACCGCGGGAGAGCGGCGTGTCCGAGGCCTCGGAGCTGTCCGAGCCGGCCTGTCCTCCACGGTCGCGGGACGACCGATCGGCCCGGACACGCACTGGGCGGTGCGTGGAGAGACCCACCGTGGCCGTGGAGGCAGCGACCGGAGCGACCGAAGGTTCGCATGTGCCCGAGGGCTGCCCCCTGGCCGGTCGGTGACCGGGTACGAGCGCGGACGCGGACGAGTGCGGCGGCGGTGTGCACCCCGCCGCCCGGCGCCGTGACGACGGCACGCTCACCGCCGCGGCTCCTCAAACATCCCGGCTGCGCGGTCGGCGCCGGAAGTCCTTCGGGGGTTGGCCGGGGGCCAATGCTATGAGTCGGTTGATCAGAGGCTGGTGCGGACCGGGGCGAAGTTCGCAGCCGACGCCATCCGCGCCGTCATGGACCGGGTGCAACTGGATTTTCCTGATAAGACGTCAAAGTGCTCATCGCCAAGCTTGTATAGGCTGTGCCCATGTCACGCACGCGCACCACCGTTCTCACCGTGCTCCTGGGCGTCACGGCCCTGACCTCCTGTTCCTCCGGGTCGGGGGAGGAGACCGGAACCGGAAAACCGATCACCAAGCAACTCGCTCAGGGCGACATCACCCAGGCACTACCGGGCAACGGTGAGATGCCCAAGGGCTGGAGCCTGCATCACGACAAGGGCGTGTCCGAGTCGGGCGAATACTGTTCCGGGGGACAAGGAGAACGGGAGAAGTCACCCAAGGGTTGGACGCGTGGCGGCTCCACCTCGTATGAGTTCAACGGGTCCACGGACAACATGATGTACGTCCAAATCTGCCAGTTCGACAGCCCCGAGGACGCAAAGAACGCCTATGCCTCATGGAAGCGGGGCAAGGGCGACAACGACCAGACGGAGCAGGCCACCAAGTCCAAGGTGGGCGAGGAGTCCGCCGTGATTCTTCGCGAACCGTCCGCCTACGCCTACAGCCGCACCGGCACCGTCAACATCGAGGTCAGGGTCGAGGAGTCCAAGGGTGACACGACGGGCGTGGAGGACACGCTCGCCGCGATCGTCAAACGCTTGCAGCAAGTCCAGGACGGCAAGCGGGCCACGGACACCGCGGCGGACGAAGCGGCCAAGGCCAACAAGAAGTAGACGGCGTCTCGCCGGCACGATCACGGAGGCCGACGGCGGGGCACGTCTCGTCTCGCTGCTCCGAGGCTGCCGTGCCTGCGGCCGCCACAGGCCCCTGCGCGCGGCCTTCTTCCCCTCGGCTTTCGCCCGCTGTGCGTCCTGGAGTTGGAGGGGTTGCCGTTCGATGCCGCCCGGGCGGCGGCCCGCCGCAGGAGTGTGCCGCCGATTCCCGCGAGGCCGGCCGGACTCCTCCTCGGGCACGCCCGGGTCCTCGGTCGCTTCAGTCGCTACCCCCGCAACCGCGGGTGCAGCCGTCTGCGCGCTGCTGGGCGCGTGTCCGGCACCTCGCGTCCGGCCCACCCCAGTGCTGGTCGGGTGGCGGACAGTTCGAGACGAACGCGCCGGGCGGGTGAGGGCTGGCGAGGGAGTTCGGAGAAGCCCGCAGTGCCACACCTGGGCGCGTTCTGGCCTTCGAGGCCGGCCCGACGGATCTGAACGGGCCGGCCCGCCGGCGAACGCCGTGATCGACCTGTGCGGCTCGCTGCCCTTCACGCGTGCCCTCCGCGCCCAGTTCCCGGAGGCCGGTGTGCCCGGCGCCGGCATCCGCTACGAGGCCTTTCGGCCCCGGCCTCTGGCCGCCCGAGCGCACTGCCCGAGCCCATTGCCCCGAGCCCATTGCCCGAACCCCACACCGATACGCCCGACCGGGTGAATCGGCACCGCGTGCCGCTGACGCCGGGGGCGGAGTCGCTCAGCGGGGAACCAGCCGGAGGACGCTACGACTGACCACCGACGGAGAAAGGCCCCCGATGCGCACCGAGCAGTCGAACAGTCCCCGCACCTGCGCCGTGCCGGACGAGCGGGAACTCGCCGAGCTGGACGCCCACTGGCGTGCGGCGAACTACCTGGCGGCCGGGCAGATCTACCTGATGGCCAATCCGCTGCTGCGCGAGCCGCTGCGGCCGGAGCACACCAAGCCCCGCCTGCTCGGCCACTGGGGCACATCGCCGGGCCTCAACCTGGTGTACACCCACCTCAACCGGGTGATCAAGGCGCGCGATCTGGACGCGATCTGCGTCTGGGGCCCCGGCCACGGCGGTCCGGCCGTGCTGGCCGGCTCCTGGCTGGACGGCAGCTACACCGAGCACTACCCCGACATCACCTGCGACGAGGTGGGGATGGCCGCGCTGTTCCGGCAGTTCTCCTTCCCCGGCGGCGTGCCCAGCCACGTGGCACCCGAGACACCGGGCTCCATCCACGAGGGCGGCGAGCTGGGCTACTCGCTCGCCCACGCCTACGGTGCCGCACTCGACAACCCCGGCCTGGTGGTCGCCTGTGTGATCGGGGACGGCGAGGCCGAGACCGGCCCACTGGCCGCCTCCTGGCACGCCAACAAGTTCCTCGATCCGGTCCACGACGGCGCGGTGCTGCCGATCCTGCACCTCAACGGCTACAAGATCGCGAACCCCACCGTGCTCGCCCGCCTCCCGCACGGGGAACTGGACGCACTGCTGCGCGGCTACGGCCACGAACCCCTGCACGTCGCCGGCGACGAACCGGCGCAGGTGCACCGGGCGATGGCGGCCGCGATGGACACCGCACTCGACCGGATCGCCGATGCCCAGCACGCGGCCCGCACCGACGGCGCCACCGAGCGCCCCCGCTGGCCGGTGATCGTGCTGCGCACGCCCAAGGGCTGGACCGGCCCGCACGAGGTCGACGGCGTACCGGTGGAGGGCACCTGGCGCGCCCACCAGGTGCCGCTCGACCAGGTGCGGGACAACCCCGAACACCTCGCCCAGCTGGAGGCCTGGTTGCGCTCCTACCGCCCCGACGAGCTCTTCGACGACCGGGGCCGCCCGGTGCCGGACGTGCTCGCCTGCCTGCCCGCAGGTCAGCGCAGGCTCGGGGCGAACCCGCACGCCAACGGCGGGCTGCTCACCCGTCAGCTGCCGATCCCGCCCCTGGAGAAGTACGCGGTGACGGTGGACGAGCGCGGCGCGACCACGCACGAACCCACCCGGGTGCTCGGCGACCTGCTGGAGCAGGTCATGGCCGACACCGCCGAGCGGCGCGACTTCCGCCTGGTCGGCCCGGACGAGACCGCCTCGAATCGGCTCCAGGCCGTCTACCGAGCTACGGGCAAGGCGTGGGAGGCAGGACTGCTGCCGACCGACGAGCACCTGGAACGCGGCGGCCGGGTGATGGAGATCCTCTCCGAGCACGTCTGCCAGGGCTGGCTGGAGGGCTACACGCTGACGGGCCGACACGGCCTCTTCTCATGCTACGAGGCGTTCGTCCACATCATCGACTCGATGGTCAACCAGCACGTCAAGTGGCTGCGCACCACCCGCCGGCTGCCCTGGCGCGCGCCCGTCCCGTCGCTGAACTACCTGCTCACCTCGCACGTGTGGCGCCAGGACCACAACGGCTTCTCCCACCAGGACCCGGGTTTCGTCGACCACGTCCTCAACAAGAGCCCCGAAGCCGTGCGCGTCTACTTCCCGCCGGACGCCAACACCCTGCTCGTCACGGCCGACCACGTGCTGCGCTCGAAGGACTACGTCAACGTCGTCATCGCGGGCAAGCAGCCCTGCTTCGACTGGCTGACGCTGGAGGAGGCCCGGGTGCACTGCGCGCGCGGGCTGGGCATCTGGGACTGGGCCGGCACCGAGGACGGCGCCCGCGAGCCCGACGTGGTCCTCGCCTGCGCCGGGGACGTACCCACCATGGAGGTGCTGGCCGCCGCCGGCCTGCTCCGCCGGCACCTTCCCGATCTCGCGGTCCGGGTCGTCAACGTCGTCGACATCGCCCGCCTGCTGCCGGCCGAGGAGCATCCGCACGGCATGCCCGACCGCGAGTTCGACGCCGTCCTCACCCGCGACAAGCCCGTGATCTTCGCCTATCACGGCTACCCGTGGCTGATCCACCGCCTCACCTACCGCCGCGCCGGACACCCCGACATCCACGTGCGCGGCTACAAGGAGATCGGCACCACCACCACGCCGTTCGACATGGTGCTGCGAAACGACCTCGACCGCTACCGCCTGGTCATGGACGTCATCGACCGCGTTCCCGGCCTGGCCGTGCGGGCCGCCCACGTCCGCCAGCGGATGACCGACGTCCGCACCCGCCACGACGCCTGGATCCGTGCGCACGGCACCGACCTGCCCGAAGTCACCGACTGGACCTGGCCAAACTGACCAGCCCGGGCCCAGGCCCCGCCTACGCGCCGCCGCCGGGCGGCCGGGACGATGACTCCGGAAGAGCGGCAGGGGCTGGGGGAGGCCGAGCGGCGCCCCGGCGATCTGGACGCGGTTGAGAAGCTCGCCGGAGCGCCTCGCGATCCCCCTTCGGCCCGGTATCCCGGTTTCCCGGTATCGTCCGCGCCGTGGTGGCTGGTGGCGTGGTAGCGGTCAGCGGATCTTGAACTCCTCGATGGCGTCGTGGACGACCTGGACCATGCTCGGGCTGCCGATGTGGCCGGAGTCGTCCGAGATGTGGAGCCTGGCGCCCGGCCAGTTCTTCGCCAGCTCCCAGGCCGTCTGCGGCGGACAGCCCATGTCGTGGCGGCCGGTCACGATGATGCCCGGGATGCCGGACAGCTTGGCCGCCTCGCGCACGAGTTGGTCCTCGGCCAGCCAGGCCCCGTGGCTGAAGATGTGGGAGCAGATCCGGACGAACGCGATCTGCTCGTCCACCTCCCTGTTGCTGTACATGCCGGGCGAGTTGTTCGGCTCGCCGGTGATCACCGCGTCCTCCCAGGCCAGCCAGTCGGCCGCGGCCTTCGCCCGGACGGCGCGGTCCGGGTGCTCCATCAGCCGCGCGTACGCGGCGAGCAGGTCGCCGTCCCGCTCGCCCTCGGGGACGCCGTCGCGGAACCGGTCCCAGGCCTCGGGGCGGAAGCGCCCCGCACCCCGGTAGAGCCAGTCGAGCTCGGTGCGGCTGGTCGTCATCACGGCCTGGACGATGATCTCGCTGACCCGCTCGGGGTGTTGCTGCGCATAGGCCAGCGCCAGGGTCACCCCCCAGGAGGCGCCGTTGACCAGCCACTTCTCGATGCCGAGGTGCTCGCGCAGCCGCTCCATGTCGTCGATCAGGTGCTGCGTGGTGTTCAGGCTCATGTCCGCCGCCGGGTCACTGGCGTGCGGTGTGCTGCGGCCGCAGTTGCGCTGGTCGAAGAGGATGACCCGGTAGCGCTCCGGGTCCCAGGCCCTGAGGGGCCGCCGTACCGTGCCCGCCCCCGGGCCGCCGTGGACGTACACGGCGGGTTTGCCCTGAGGGCTGCCGAGTTGCGCGTAGTAGATCTGGTTGCCGTCACCGGTGTCGAGTAACCCGGAGTCGTACGGCTCGGTCGGAGCGTAGAGGGCCATGGCCGTGATCGTAGCCAGAAGTCTTCGTAGTCGAGGGGCTGTTGGGCTGTCCCGTCATGTCCGTACGGGGGAGTCGTTCCGTACCGACTCGCCGCACGTCCCTGCGATCCGCCGTCGCCGTCCTCGGCTCGGCGTCGCGATCGCCCTGACCTCCACGCCGGCCTCCGCCGCCGGCGAGGGCAACCGCACCGGGCCGGTGGCCGCCGCAGCCCCGCCGCCAGCCGGGACGAGCTCGCGGCGGACTCCCGCATCCCGGGCCGTCGTCAGGACATGGCCTGCCAGTCACGGGGGGACATGCCGTATGCCGCCCGGAAGGACCGGCTGAAGTGGGAGGGGCTCACGAAGCCCCAGCGGCGGGCGACCCCCGATATGACCGGCGCCGTCGTGGCCGGGCGGGACAGCTCGCGTCGGCAGCGTTCCAGCCGCTCGCGCTGCACCCAGCGGCTGACCGTCGTTCCCTCGGCGCGAAACAGCTTGTGCAGGTAGCGCACCGAGATGTGATTCGCGTCGGCGATCTGGGCGGGTGAGAGGTCGGGCTCACCCAGGTGGCGCAGGACGTAGTCCTCGATACGGGCGAGCATGCTCCGCGCGTCCTGCGCGGACCGCTGGACGGGCAGGCCCCGGCGCTCGTGGACCAGTGCCGCCAGTAGGTCGGCGGCGGTCAGGGCGAGCCGGTGCCCGGTGCCGGGGTCGAAGTCCGCCGCCTGTGCGGCGAGTTGTTCCAGGTAGCCGGCGACGAGCCCGGAGGTTCCCGAACCGCCGTTGAACGCCGTACCTGTGACTGCTCGCAGCTCGTCGTCCGTCACCCCGAGCGCTGCCTTGGGCAGCCGGAACACGGTGACGCGGAAGTGTTCGGGATGTTCCCGCACGTAGGGACGGCCCGCGTCGGAGCAGGTGAAGCCGCCCGGCCCCACCAGTGCCTGCCGGCCGTCCTGCGTGAGCCGGGCGGTGCCACGGTGCTGGAGGGTGACCGTCAGGAACTCCGCACCGCCCTGGGAGATGCGGCGCCTGCCGCGTGACACGGTCTGCGGGCCCGCCTCGACCTCGGATATCCGGAGCCGGCCGAGCTGTCGGCTGGTGATCGTCCCGACCGGGGACGCGTGTCCGTGCAGGATCACGTCGAGCGGGACGAACGTGTCGGACACCAGCGCGTGCCAGCGACCGGCATGGTCGCGGGGTGACGGCGTGGCGGACGTGTGCTCGGGCAGGGCGACGGACATGGAGGACTCCGGGTGCTGTCGGGTGGTTCCCCACCTACTCTCGGACCGCTCGGCGCCTCAGCCATCCGTCACATGACTTGCGCCGTCACCGGTCCGGGCCGGAACCGTCCTCCCGCTCCACCACGTCGCGCAGCTGGCTGCGCGAGGTCACGCCGAGGGCCGGAAAGGCCTGGTAGAGGTGGGTTCCGACGGTCCTCGGCGACAGGAACAGGCGTTCGCCGATCTCCCGGTTCGTCAGGCCCTGGGCCGCGAGCCGTACGATCCGCTGCCGCTGCGGTGTCAGCGAGCGCAGCACGCTGTGCCGGGCGGCGTCGACGCTGACGCCCGCCGCCCGTAGTTCCGCCTCGGCACGCTCCACCCAGTGGACGGCGCCCAGACCGCGGAAGATCTCACGGGCCCTCGTCAGAGCTGCTCGGGACTCCGCGATCTGCCGCTGCCGCCGCAGCCACTCGCCGTACTCCAACCAGACCTGTCCCCGTTCGAACGGCCAGCGCTGTCCGGCCGGATCCTCCAGCGCTTCGCGGAAGAGCGCGCCGGCCGCGTCCGGTTCTGCCAGCAGCGCGGTGGCCCGGAGCAGGATCTGCCGCAGCCGCGCCGATGCTCCCGCGCCGACGGCGGCGGTCACCTCGTGCAGGGCGGCCCGTGCCTGTTCGGCATGACCGGTGAGGACGGCGGCCGCCGCGTGGTCGGCGACCGCGTAGCACGACAGGTGGTAGTGCACCGGTGCCCCCGAGCCGCTGAAGAGGGAGCTCAGGTGCAGGTGAGCGGTGTGGTGGTCGCCGAGGGCGGTGGCGGCGAGCGCGGCCGCCCGGCAGGCCCGGACCACGGTGGCGAGCGCTCGGGCCGGCTCGGTGACGGCCAGGGCCGCCGAGGCGTGGCGCAGTGCCGTCTCGGGCTCGCCGGTCACCGCGCACACGGTGGCGAGCGCGGTGAGCGCCCGTGCCGGGCCGAGGTTGTGGTGTCCGGCCAGGAAGCGTTCCGCGAGCCGCTCGACGCCGAGGCGTGCGTCGGCCCACCGGCCGCAGTCGAAGTTGGCCCAGGCCAGGTCCACGGCCGTCATCCCCCCGTGGAAGTCGGCCGCGTCCTCCCACTGCGGGTTTACCACTTCCCCGAGCAGGCTCACCGCCGTCTCGGTCTCGTCCAGCAGCATGCTGAGGACGCCGAGGGTGTGGGTCTCGGTCGGGACGAGGCCGGGCGCGGCAGTGACCGAGGGCAGCAGGGCGCGCACGGTGTTCCCGTGGACGAAGGGGTCGGTGACGCCGATGTCCCACAGGTGGAAGGGCCGGCCGACCGCATCGCCGTCCTGCGCTGCGCGGGCCGTCAGCAGCGGCCGGATCCGCTCGCGCTGGGCGGCCAGGCCCGAGTGGTAGACGATCCCGGTCGCGATCGTGGACACGTCCTCGGCGAGCTGCCCCGCGGGCGGTGCTTCCTCGCCGACGACGAGGGCGAACGCTCGTTCCAAGCGCAGCATCAGCATGGCGATCAGCCCGTTCAGGGCGCTGATCCAGCTGGTCGCGGCCGGATCCGGAGCGAGGTACGACGCCTCCGCGCCGAGGGTCTCGGCCCGGTCGAGGTCCCCGGCCAGTACGGCTGCGTAGGCCGCGGTCGACAGGAGCCTGGCCCGTTCACCCGCGTCCGGGTGGAGCTGGGCGGCCCGTTCCAGCCCGGCCAGGGCTTCGGCGACGGCGCCGCGCCCGAAGGTACGCATGGCGGTGGCTTCCAGGGCGGCGGCGACCGCGGCGTCGGGGGCCACCGTCGCGGCCGACAACTGCCAGGCCCGTCGGTCGGGGTCGCCGCCGAGCGCGGCCGCCAGTGCCAGGTGCGCCCGCCGCCGTTCGGCGAAGGGCGCGGCGCCGTAGACGGCGGAACGGACCAGCGGGTGGCGGAACTCGATCCGGTCCGCCCGCACGTGCATCAGTCCCGCCCGCTCGGCCGGCAGCCACACGTCGGTGTCCGAGCCCGGCGGGAGGGCGGCCAGGACGTCCGCCAGGGCCACGCCCTCCGCCGCGGCCGCGATCAGCAGGGCCTCGCGGGTGGCCTGCGGCAGCTCGCCCGCCTGGGCAGCGAAGGTGTCCTCCAACAGGTCGGTGATCGGCACCGGCCCGACGGGCGGGAGCCGGCCGTCCCGTGCCGTCTGCCGGGCGAGCTCGATGAGGGCGAGGGGGTTGCCGGCGGCGGTGGCCAGTACCTGGCGCCGGGCCAGGCCGACGGGCGGATCGGGTTGTGCGCCGAGCAGTTCCTCCGCTTCGGCCGAGGGCAGGGGAGCCACCACCACCTGCGACACCGTCGGGTCCAGCCAGTGGGGCCGGCGGGTGCCGCGCACCGCGACGATCAGCCCGATCGACTCGCCCGCGAGCCGCCGGGCGAGGAAGCCCAGAACCTGGCAGGTGCCCTGGTCGAGCCACTGGGCGTCGTCGACGGCGAGCAGCAGTCGACGTGCCGCTGCGATCCGTGAGGCGAGCGTCAGCACGGCCAGGCTCACCATCATCGGGTCCGGGGGAGTGAGGTCCTCGCTGAGCCCGAAGGCTCCGAGCAGTGCCGCCCGCTGACGGGCGGGCAGGTCCTCGTGCACGCCGTCGAGGACGGGCAGCAGAAGCTGGTGGAGGCCGGCGAACGCGAGTTCGCTCTCGGCGACGCTGCCCCGCACCCTCAGGACGCGAGAGCCTTCGTGTTCCGCCTCCTGGACCGCGGTGTCCAGCAGCAGGGTCTTGCCCACCCCCGCCTCGCCGAGCAGGAGAGCGACGGGCGACGCCGATCGGGGGGACAGCACGTCGGCGATGATCGCCCGTTCCTGATGACGACCGATCACCATGAATTCCCGAGACTCCGTTCCAAGCCGAGACCTCGTCCGTTCGGAAGAACGGACGAGGTACATCACCGCCGGAGCATATCCACCGCTCGGTCGTGGATTCAGCACGGGCCGCGGCCTGCGAGGGGCCGGAAGTCAGGACCGGCGTCACCGGGAACCGGTGCGCGTCGCCCTGAACGCAGGCCTCTGCCGAACCTGTCTGGCCGGTCGGAGCCGGCCCGGGGCCGATCTTCTTGCTCCGGCGCGAGCCGGATGGGCGATACCTGGATGCCCGGATCGGTTGGTGGACCGGTGACGCAGCGTTTCTCCTGGGTGGGGTGAGCGGAATGGTGCTCTGACCTGACATGGTGCCCTGACCCGAGGAGTGTGCGATGGCGTCGAGCGAACCCGGTCGCGATCCCGAGGACGGAGGAGCGCCGGGGCCCGAGGGCTCCGCCGCGCCCGGATCCGGCGAACCGGTGCCGCCCGCTCCCGCGTCCCCGGCCGGGGCCGGAGGTGAGGGCGTGCAGGGCGGCGTAGCGGAAGATGTCGCGCAGTTGAGGGCGCGGATCGCCGCACTCGAGGCGGCCACGCCGCCGCGCGGTAGGGAACACCATCGGTGGCGGACCTCGGGCGCGGTGGTGCTGATCGTGATCGCGTCGCTGCTGTCCCTGCTGTCGGTGCTGGCGGTGTGGACGTCCGACTTCGTGGGCGACACCGACCGGTACGTCCGGACCGTCGCTCCGCTCGCCACCCAGCCCGACGTCCAGGCGGCAGTCACCAGCCGGGTCACCCAGGTCGTGCTGGAGCAGATCGATGTGAACGCCCTGGTGAAGGAGCTCTCCGATGCCGCCGCCCAGCAGGGCGTGCCGCAGAACGCCGCGAACCTCATCAACAACCTCAGCGGTCCGATCAGGAGCGGCCTGACCCAGCTGGTCGGTTCCGTCGTGAACAAGGTGGTCACCAGCAGCGCCTTCGAGACCGTGTGGGTGGAGGCCAACCGGGCCGTGCACACTTCCCTGGACAAGGCGCTCACCGGCCAGGGCGGTGGCGCGATCAAACTGGAGAACAACCAGGTCGCCGTCGATCTCGCGCCCGTGATCGCCAAGGTGAAGGACGAGCTCGTCAACGCCGGTCTCGGGGTCGCGGCGAAGATCCCGGACGTGCACACCGACTTCGTGGTGTTCGCCTCCGACGACATCGGCAAGGTCAAGTCGTACCTCCGGCTGCTGGAGATCATGGGCGCCTGGTTGCCGGTCGTCACCGTCCTGATCGCCGCCGGTGGTGTGTTCCTCGCCGTCAACCGTCGCCGGGCACTGGTCGGCGCCGCCGTCGGGGTGGCGCTCGCCATGCTCCTGCTCGGGATCACGCTCACGATCTTCCGCGCGTTCTACCTCGACCACCTGCCGCCCGGCGCCAGCCAGGCAGCCGCCGGCACGGTCTACGACACCCTGATCCGGTTCATGCGCGCCACCGTCCGCGCGGTCGGCACCGTCGCCGTGGTCACCGCCGTCGGCGCCTTCCTGGTCGGTCCCTCCCGACCAGCGGTCGCGGTGCGCACCGGCTGCCGACGGATCATCGGCTCGCTGCGCGGTGCGCTGTACTCGCTCGGCATGAGGCTCGGCCCGGTGGGCCCGTTCGTACACCGTTTCAAGCGGTGGATCGGCGTGCTGATCCTGCTGGTGGCGGCCGTGATCCTGGCGACCTGGTCATACCCGACCTGGGCGGTGGGGCTGTGGATCACCTTCTTCGTGGCGCTGGCCTTCGCGATCAGGGAGTTCCTGGACACCGGTGGGGACGGTGACCGGGCACCGTCCCCCACGACCACGGGCGGGCCGCCCCCGGCCAACGCCTGAGTCCGTCCCGGTACGTGCGGCATGTCGATGCCGGCGCACGGCCTTCGCGACAAGGCCGGGGGTGGTCGACCGCCCCCGGCGCCGAGCAGCACCGGGGACCGGTTCGTTCGAGGCGCGGTAGCCGGAGGGTGTGTGGAGACGAGCTGTCCGCTGCGGGCAAGGCCCGAGAACAACGGCTGGTTCGCGGCGATCCTCGCGAAGGGGCACGGGGACTCGGCAGCAGCAGCTCAGGCGCCCAGGTGGGCCAGGAGCGTGTCGTCCGTCGGGTAGGGGCGCTCGACGGGAAGCAGCTCCCGCGCGGCGTCCGGCTTCCCGCCCCGCACCTGGGCGTGGACCGTCCGTGCGAGCGCGGTGACGTCCTCGACCGAGACGATCCACTCGTCCGCGAAGCGCCTGGCGGCCTCCCCGGCGAGGCCGAGCTGAAGCGAGCGGTGCGCAAGCGGCTGTAGGTGCAGGTCACGTTCCGGATCCCACTGCACGCGGGCCGGGGACCGCTTCGAATCGCGCTTCCAGCTGGCCCGGTCGGCGTGCAGCCCGGGTACGTAGTGGGAGAGGCAGCTGTTCCGCAGGGCCCATTCGAAGCCCTCGCGGCTGATCTCGATCGCGAGGACGGTCTCCTGGCCCTCCTTCGCCGCCCAGCCGCAGCGGTACATCATCCAGAGGAACGACGGTTTGATCCACGTCATCCGGTCCCGTTTCCACGCCGACGGAAACCGCCCGTCCCGTGCGGCCGGCAGGCCGATCTCGGGGCGGTACGCCTGGTAGACGGTCACCGTGGAGGCGGTGTGCAGGGCGCGGATCTCGAACTTGGGTACTGGCACGCTGACCAGGTTCGGTCTTCGGCGCGCATCGCGCCAGCGAATTCCTCTGGGCCCGGTGGCGGCTGCCAGGCCGCCCGGACGCGCCACAGGGCGGCAGCACCGGCCGAAACCGGTGCTGCCAGGCCGATCCCCGGTCAAGGGGCGCGGCCTGCCTGCGGTGGGTGGGCTGCGCCGTCCCGGCGCATCAGCAGGGGGCAGGAGAAGGCGTCACCGCTGAATCCTGACGAGCAACGGGAAGGCCGTTCTCCGGAGTTCGTCCACTTCTTCCATCGCGCCGACCCGAACCACAGCTCTCGCCACGAGGCATGCAGGCACCCGGGTCCGGCCCCATGCTGGAGATGAGGGGGGTGTGACAACGGAGGAAGAAGTGGTGGAGATGCGGACCGTTGTCGACCTCACGCGCTGCCAGGGCTACGCACAGTGCGTGTTCCTCGCCCCGGAGGTGTTCGAGCTGCACGGGGAGGAGGGGCTGCTGTACGCCACGGCCGTCCCGGACGACCAGGTGGATCGCGTACGCCAGGCCGCGGCGGCGTGCCCGGTGCAGGCGATCCTCCTCGGGGAAGAGGTGAGCACCGGTGGCCGGTGACCTGAAAGACGGCCTCATCGTCATCGTCGGCGCGTCGCTGGCCGGGCTGAGAGCCGCGGAGGCGCTGCGCGAGGAGGGCTTCGCCGGGTCGCTGACCGTGGTCGGGGACGAGCCCCATGCGCCCTACGACCGGCCGCCGCTGTCCAAGCAGGTGCTGCTGGGGCAGGCGACGGCGGACACCCTGGAGCTGCCGATGCGCCGGGACCCGGACGCCGAGTGGCGCCTGGGCGTGCGCGCCACCGGTGTGGACCTGCTGGCGAAACGGGTGCTGCTGGCTGACGGCGAGTCGCTGCCCTACGACCGGCTGCTGATCGCCACCGGAACCCGTGCGCGGCCCTGGCCCAACCCGGAGGAAGGTGCCCTGGACGGGGTGTTCACCCTGCGCACGCGCGAGGACGGCGCGGGACTGGCCGAGCGGCTGGCCGCGGGACCGGAGCGGGTACTGGTGATCGGCGGCGGCTTCACCGGCTCCGAGATCGCCTCCGCCTGCCGGGAACTGGGCCTCGCGGTGACCGTCGCCGAACGCGGCCCCGCACCCCTGGTGGGTGCGCTCGGCGGCACCCTGTCCAAGCTCGCCGCCGTCATGCAGCGCAACCACGGCGTGGACCTGCGCACCGGGGTGACAGTCACCGCCCTGAACGGCAACGGCGCCTTCACCGGCGCGCAGCTGTCCGACGGCAGCCGCGTCGAGGCGGACGTGTGCGTCGTGGCGCTGGGCGCGATCCGCAACGTGGAGTGGCTGGCCGAGTCCGGGCTGGCGGCGGGCCCACGCGGCATCGCCTGCGACGCGGGCTGCCGGGCCTTCACCATGTACGGGATCGTCACCGACGACGTCTTCGTGGCCGGCGACGTCTCCCGCTTCCCCCACCCGCTGTTCGGCTACCAGATGCTCTCCCTGGAGCACTGGGGCAACGCGGTCGAGCAGGCCGCGGTCGCGGCCCACAACATGGTCAACCCCGGGCCGCTGCAGCGCCCGCACCTGGCCCTACCGGTGTTCTGGTCGACCCAGTTCGGACTCAACATCAAGTCGGTGGGCGTCCCCACCTACTCCGACCACGTGGTCATCGCCCAGGGGTCCCTGGAGGCACGCCGTCTGGCGATGGTCTACGGCTACCAGGGCCGGGTCACCGCCGCCGTCACCGTCGACATGGCCAAGGCGCTCGACTACTACCGGCACCTGATCGAGACCGCCGCCCCCTTCCCGCCCCCGACCGGCGCACAGGACCGTGCGATCGCGGCCGACATCACGATCCCCTCCGCCGTACCGGACCCCTCCGTGCTGTCCCACGGCCCGACCGTCGCACTCACCGGGCACCTTCCGGACCGCCGGCTGACGGTGGTGTAGCCCACATCCCGCCCCCTGTGAGGAGCCACCATGGACTCCGCGACCCTGCTCGCACGGATCACCGACTACGCCAGCCGTCCCAACCCCTATCCGCTGTACGCGGAACTCCGCGAGGCCGGTCCTGTGGTGCCGCAGGCCGACGGCAGCTACCTGATCGGCAGCTACCACCACATCGCCGCTCTGCTCCACGACCCACGGATGAGTGCCGATCCCCGCACCCGTGGCGAGGTGACCCACAAGCCGCCGTTCCTGCGGCTCGACGACCCCGAGCACCACAGGCTGCGCACCCTGGCCATGCGGCCCTTCGGGCCTCCGCACAGCCCTGGCCGGGTCGACGGCATGCGTGGCGAGATCGACCGGATCACCGAGGAACTGCTGGAGCCGTTCGAGGCGGGGCACCAGGTCGACATCGTCGACGACTTCGCCTACCCGCTGCCCGTCACCGTGATCTGCCGCCTGCTCGGCGTGCCGCACGAGGACGAGCCGCTCTTCCGGGCCTGGTCGGACGCGATCGTCGCAGCCGCCGACGTCAGGCCCGACGACGACTCCGCCGAGCCGGACAAGGGCGGTGACCAGGCACGGATGGAGTTGGGCGGCTACCTGTTGAACCTGGCCGAGCAGCGCCGGGGCACGCCGGGTGAGGACATGCTCTCCGCCTTCGTCAACGAGCCGGACCCGGCCCTGCGGCTCACCCAGGAGGAACTCGCGGAAACCGCCGTACTGCTCCTCATCGCCGGACACGAGACCACGGTCAACCTGATCGCCAACGGCGCCCTCACCTTCCTGCGCCAGCCCGAGCAGTTGGACCGGCTGCGCCGGGAACCAGAGTTGCTGCCGCGTGCGGTGGAGGAACTGCTGCGCTACGAGCCCCCGGTCCACATGCGCGAGCGCATCCCGCACGCCGACGTGGACGTCGCCGGCACGCCCATCCCCCGAGGCGCCTCCGTGATCCTGGCCCTCGCCTCCGGCAACCGTGACCCCGAGCGGTTCCCCGACCCCGACCGGTTCGACCCCGCCCGCCAGGACAACCAGCACCTCGGCTTCGGCAGCGGCATCCACGCCTGCTACGGCGGCCCCCTGGCCCGTGTCGAGGCCTACGCCGCGCTTGGCGCGCTGCTTCCCCACCTCGCGACGGCGAGCCTGGTCCAGGACCCGCCCCCCTACCGGCAGAACGCCATGCTCCGCGGACCCCGCCACCTGCCCGTCCGCCTGTGAAGTCCGAGCCAGGGGGCGCGGCTCCGGAAGCGCCGGCAAGCCCCTCCGTCCCGGCCGTGCGCCCTGTCCACGGTCACCGGCCGTTCCTTCGACCGTGCGCGACTGCGCGGACCTCAGCCGTAGGCAGCGGTGGTGAGCCCCGCGGCGGTGGGCCAGGATGGATTCAGCGGCGGATTGCACGCCAAAACAGTGATCAAGCGTCCATGTCGGGATTCACGGTGTCTTTCCGCTGCGTGCGCCTGTGGCTTCGTTGAGCGCCGGTCCGGTCGCGGGTCGAGCGGATTTCCGCTGAGCGCGCATGGTGTGCCGGTCGCTCACAGACCAGTCCATGACCGCACGGGTGCGGGAGCGAGGAAGGCTGCGATGACTACAGAGGCTGAACTGCTCACATCCGACGATCAGCGGCTTGAGGAACTGTTTCGCAAGAGTTCGGCCGGTGAGATCCCCATAGGTCCGATGGAGGGCCGGGCGGTCTTCCCCGTGGCAGGTCGGGCGGGAGCCCGGCTGATCACCAGTCTGGTGAACCTGACCGCGTGGCGGGGCAAGGTCTTCAGCCCGGACGGTTACCTCAGCAACCGGCTCACCGCCATGGACATCCTGTCCATCGTCGCCACGGTCGGACCAGGACCGAGCCGTCTGGACGACCAGGAGTGCATCGTCATCGACTATTCCCACACGTCCTTGGTGTTCGCAGGCGTGCGAGACGAGGTCCGTCAGGTCGGCCCGGGCCTCTACCTGGGCCTGATCTGGCTGGCCGGCCGCAAGATCGGATGGTTCACGCTGCGCGACCCGGCCAACGCGGAGAACAGCAACGCATAGGGCCGACCGCGCCGGAACCCCGGTGCCTGATCACCGTCGCTCCGAGCGCCCGCCTCGACAGGGCGTGTTCCCCGCGAACACGCAGCGAGACCCTTCGGCGCGTCGCTCGGGTAGTCGGTCCGCAGGCGAAGGCTCGGCATCATGCCGACATCATGAGAGGACCTGACCGTGCCTCCCGCTATGAACCGCCCCCGTAGGTCCGCGCCCCACACGCCACGCGTCATGGCACCGGCCAAGCTCTCCCGGCACCGGCCGGTCACTGTCGTGGCGGCATTGGCCACCGCGGCACTGGCGTTGGCGGGGCTACCCGCTGCCCCGCCCCCCAGCACGCCGCCGACGCTGCACGGCACAGTCACCAGCGCGGGAAAACCGCTGCCTCACGCCGACGTCACTCTCCTCACCGGAGACCGCCTGGGCGTCCGGAATCTGGGCCGCGCCACGACCGACGCCGGGGGAGCCTTCCAGATCCGGTCCGCCCAGGCCACGGGCTCGGTGCTGTACGTCGACGCCGCGCCCCACGGCGACCGGTCGTTGCGTCTGCGTTCCGTCGTGGGGATCGGCCCGGGCGGCGGCGTGCCACAACGCCGGGAATCCGTTGTCACGGTCAACGAATTCACCACGGTCGCCGCCACCTACGCACTGGCCCAGTTCACCGACCAGCACGGCATCACCGGTCCCAGCCCCGGCCTGGAGAACGCTGCTGCGACGTCCTACAACCTCGCCGACCCGGCCTCGGGAGAACCCGGCAAGGTCGTCACCGACCAGAACAACGGCACCAGGAACGAGACCCTGGCCACCATGGGCACCCTGGCCGACCTCGTCTCCCTCTGCGCGCCGGAAGCGGACACCGGCCGGTGCCAGGACGTGCTGCGTCTGGCAACACCGCAGCAGGGGACCACTCCCGCCGACACGGCACAAGCCGTGCTCAACCTCGCGCACAACCCGAGCCTGGCCACCGGAGAGCTGTACGCCCTGGCCGGCCGGGCGCACACCTACACCCCTGCGCTCACCGCGGCACCGGAAGCCTGGGTCCTGGCCCTGCACTACACCCCACCCGATGTCTACGCCCCCGGCCGGATGGCCATCGACGCCAAGGGCAATGTCTGGGCCTCCAACAACTGGCTGCCCGGAACACGAAACCCCAGCCCCTACGTCACCGTGCAGGATCCGGTGGGTGACCCCGTCCTGAACAGCCCCATCAGTGGCGGCGGCATGAAGGCGGGCGCCTGGGGCATCGCCATCGACCACGACGGCTCCGTGTGGGTGCCCAGCTACGGCGGCGATGCCATGTCGAAGTACTCGTCGACCGGAAACCCGCTTTCACCCGGCACAGGATTCAAGAACGGCGACCTGAACCACCCCCAGGGCACCGCGGTCGACCAGAAGGGCAACGTCTGGATCGCCAACTTCTACGGTCTGAAAGGCAATCGCGGCCAGGGGAGCGTGATCGTCTACCCGCACGGGGACCCCTCGAAGGCGATCACCATCGAGGGCGGCGGCCTCGACCACCCGTTCTCCATCCAGATCGACGGCTTCGGCCGGGCCTGGGTCACCAACGCCCGCCTCAACGGGGCAAGGCTCCTGGACACACGCGTGCCCGAGGGCCACGCGGGCGGAAGCGTCACCGTGATCGGGCCCGACTTCAAGCCGACCTCGTTCTCGCCGATCAAGGACAGCTCGCTCGACTGGCCCCTCGGCCTGGCCGTCGACTCCAAGAACAACGTCTGGGTGCCCGACTTCGTCAGCAACTCGGTCACCGAGATCGGGCCGAGCGGCAGGATCACAGGCGTGTACGGACTGCCGACCGCCATCGCTCCCTGGTCCGTGGCCATCGACGGTTCCGACCGCGTATGGGTCGCCGGCTTCGGCGCCCCCTCCGTCTCCGTCCTGTGCGGCGTGAACACCAGCACCTGTCCACCCGGCTCCTCCACCGGCTCGCTGCTGACGCCGCCCCACGGCTATCGCAGCAGCTCCATCCAGCACCTCACCGCCATCCAACTCGACCAGTCCGGCAACGTCTGGCTTGCCAACAACTGGTCCGAAGTCGTCCCGCCCACCGGCGGTAACGGCCTGGTCGAACTCATCGGAGTCGCCACACCTGTCTGCACACCCCTGACCCCGGTACCCTCGCGCCCGGCAACGACCAGCTCAACCGCCTGCCCCTCGCAGACCAGCACGCAGCCCGGATGACCACGCCCGGCGATGCCGCCCGGCCGGGCCGGTGCCCGCGCCGCACGGCGCACCGGTGAGCGGTGGTCTGCGGTCAGCGGCCCCGTGCCGTCGAGGAGTTCGCGGAGGATGTCCGCGGGGCCGTGCGGCGGCCGGTCTTCTCATCCCGCCGCCGAGTGATCACCGCCGAGAGGACCTCAATGGCTGCGCTGATCAAGTACTTGCAACGGCCGCATCATCTCATTGTCCTCATGGTCCAGAATGTGACAGTGCCAGACGTACCGTCCCGCGATGCCGAAGCGCACCTTGACGCGGGTGATCTGACTCGGCAATGCGATCACGGTGTCCTTGTACCCGCCTTCCCCCGGTTGCGGGGGTGACGATGCGCCGCCCGTGATCGCCCGGCGGTCAAGGACCTGGAATCCGATCTGATGAATGTGGACCGGGTGTGCGTCGCTGGTGAAGTTGTGCAGTTCCCAGATTTCGGTGTCGCCCTTCACCGGCGTCTCGGTGACCGGGTCCGACCACGCGAGTGGGGTGGCCGAGCCACTTGGCGTGACCGTGCCGAGCATGTCCATGGTGGGCGCGCCGGTGAAGTACGCGGAGTCCTCTTCGTTGAGCGACAGCTTCCGGACCGCCCGGCTCCCGGGAAGCGCCGGGACCGGAGGAAGCGCGATCTGCGACGGCGGGACACTGGTGTCGGTGGAGGCAAGGGGAACGATGCTGAATTTCATGACCTGCCCTGTGGTCGTGACATCCGCCGGGGCGAAGTCGGTGACCGGTGCGCCGCCGCCGTACGCCTCGTCCGGGCCCTCGTTGATCAAGTAGAGCCCGGTGCCGACCGGGGCGCCGGTGAAGTCGACCACCACGTCGACGCGCTCCGCGGGGGCGAGCAGGAGTTGATCCGACTGGACCGGAGCCGGCAGGAATCCCTGGTCGTTCCCGATCTGCCAGAAGGGCAGCGCGGGGTTGACGGGGCGGGGGGCCGTGGCGTCAGCCGCGATCTTCAGGATGAGGGTACGGGCGTTGCTCGCATTGAGGATGCGCAGGCGGTATCGCCGCGGTTCCACGTCGAGTACCGGCCAGGTGTTCCCGTTGACGACCATCGTGGTGCCGAAGAACTCCGGGTTCCAGATGGGCGGAACATCGGTACCCGGGATCCACGGACCGTCCGGCGGGGTGTCCCCGAAGTATCCACGACTGCTGGGGAAGAACACCGACCCGTCCGCGTTGAAGGACTTGTCCTGGACCACCAGGGGGATTTCGTAGGGATGGGCGCGGTCGCGCCCGCCTCGCCCGTCCTGCCCCGGTGCCGGCCCGGGAAGTGCTCCCGGGGGGAGATCGGCTGGTCCGCCTCGCAGCAGGTAGAAGCCGGCAAGGCCCGCGTAGACATTCACCCGAGTCATGCCCAGAGTGTGATCGTGGTACCAGAGGGTTGCGGGGCGCTGATCGTTGTTGTACGCGAAGGTGGCCGACCCGGGGCGCCAGCGGATGCCGTAACGGTCACGGAACTGATCGGCGAACCGGTCGTAATAGGTACCTGCACGAGCGTATCCACGAGGAATGTCACGAGAGGCCGGCAGGTACCAGGCTTCCGGGTATCCGTCACTCTCTTCCCGGCTGTACCCGCCGTGCAGATGGGTCACGATGGGCACCGGTCCCGTGTACGGCCCGGGGGTGGCCGAGAAGGTAGGCCGCGCATCACGTCCGCCCCTTCCGCCAGGAGGGTTCGCCCAATGCAAGGTGGGGTCCACAGCGCATAGATGGGGAAGATGGAAGCCGCGAGAGGTGACGAGGTCGTTGACCCATGTCACGGTGATCGGCCGGTCCACACGGGCCTCAATGGTCAAGCCCGGCGTATGGAATGTCTGCTCGTGGCCCACGGCTCCGTAGCCCCAGACCGTGGTGGCCGGCATCCCGATCGGCAGCATTTGCTGTCGGAACTGACGGATCGCGATGCGGTAGGAGTCCCGGCCCGCGCTGGGCATTTCCCCGAGAAGGAACAGCGGCGTTCGGTACTTGGGTACGGATGACGGATCGAGCGCGCCTCCCGGTGGCCGCGAAGGCTGCGGGTGGCGCCGACCGTGTCGAAGGGCATCCGACCCCGGTGAAGAATTGACCGCGTAGGCATGTCCGTCCGCAAGCACGCCGACAAAGCCTGCGGCGCCGACTGCCGAAACGGTGGTTCTGAGCAGCTCGCGTCGGCTCGGCAGAGAATTTTCGGCGACATCGGCAGCCTGCGAATTCCCCGGAGGGTCGTCATCCCTGATCACGCTCGAACTGTATGTGCACGTTATGGAGCGCGGCGTTATTTCTGCCGGTCGACATGCCCCGCCCCTTAAAGTCTGATCATTAGGTTATTACTGCAGAGGCCGATCTGAAAGTGCCTTCGGCCTCGCCGCGTCCCTCGCAGCGCAGGCCGAAGGCGCCCTGCCGTACGGTCGTCGGGAGCGCGGCGTCAGCCCAGCTGCCCGGTAGGCCGCACGGTGATGTGGTTGATGTCCACGCCCGCGGGCTGCTTGATGGCGAAGGCGATCGTGTCCGCGACCTGATCAGGGGTCATCGACGGCGACGCGTCGGGGGTGCCGCCGCGCTCGGCCCAGAACGGGGTGTCCACGACCCCGGGGGCGACGACGGTCACGCCGACGCCGTCCTTGCCGACCAGCAGCCGGGTGTTCTCGGCCAGCGCGTGCGCGGCCCACTTGGTGACCGAGTACAGGTTGCCAGGCGTGTTGCGCACCCCGGCGACCGAACCGATGATCACGATCCGGCCCTTGGACTCCCTGAGGTGCGGCAGGGTCTCGCGCACCAGCAGGGCCGGTCCCAGGACGTTGGTGAGGACCATGGCGCGCATGTCCTCGGGGGCGTGGCTCTCCAGGTTGCCCGGCAACGAGAAACCGGCATTGGCGATGACGTTGTCCAGCCGGCCCCACAGGTCCACCACGTGGCGCACCGCGGAGGCGACGTCGTGCGCGTCACTGGTGTCGCCGGTGATCGTCAGCAGCCGCTCGCCCGCTCCGGCCGAGGTGGCGAAGGCTGCCAGCTTGTCCGCGTCACGTCCGGTGACGGCCACGTGGTGGCCGTGGTCGAGCAGGATGCGGGCCGTGGCGGCGCCGATTCCGGTCGAGCCACCGGTGATCAGCGTGACGGGTTCCATGGGACGGCCTCCTCGGCGACGTGGTCAGCGGGGCTCCCGCGGCGTTCATGGATGTCGACGAACGCGAGGTGACGCGTGAGGTCGAACAGACTTCCGGTGGTCGGCCCCCGAAACGCCTGCACTATACCCAGCGATCTTCCCCGCGACCCGGTGCACCATCGCTCACCGCCGGTGGCCCGGTGCCCCCGGGCGGGGACCGTCGCGCTCTTCCCGCCGACGGTCAGCACCGGGTGCTCGTCGTGGTCACCCTGCGGCACGGCACCGCCGCACCGCCTCAGGATCCCTGCGCATGCACCAGGTGCGCGGGCCGTCGTGGGGGAGCCGGACGTCGGCGGTGACCCTGAAGCCGAGGCGTTCGTAGAACCGCACGTTCGCCTCGCTGGAGGTTTCCAGGAACGCCGGATACCCGGCGCGCTCGGCCTCCTGGATGCCGGGAATCAGTACGGCGCTGCCGAGGCCCTTCCGCTGAGCCTCGGGGGCGGTGGCCGCGGTCTCCAGGAACCATCCCGGCTCCTCGGGCCGGTACGGGGCCATGGCCGTGTCGGCGCTCTCGGAAGCGGCGGCCCGGTCGCCGCCGAGTTCGGTGAGGACCGGCCCGAGTTCGGCGAGGACTGGTGAGGGGTCCCGGCCGGGAACGGCCCAGACGGCCACGGCGCGGCCTTCGTCGGCGACCCAGACCCGGCCGTACACCATGCCGATGCGGGTCAGGCACAGCTCCTGGTAACGCCGTATCCGCTCCTCATGGCCATCCGCCGCGATCACGTGCCGCGTGAAGGGGTAGTCGGCGAAGGCGCGGGCGAGGGTGTCGACCGCGGTGGGAACGTCGGTGTCGGTGATGGGGCGTACGGAAGGGGCGCTCCGGTTCTGCGGCATGTTCACCAGACGATCTTGACAGCAGGCTGCTGCCCCGACAACGCGTTTGACCGGGCACCAAGACCTGCTCCACCTGGACCCTCGGCCAGGGCATCGAGCGCGGCTGCCTCGCCGACTACCGCGTCCTCCTCCCCGTCGAAGGGCGTGCTGGGCTTCGTTCCAGCTGGAATGTGGTCATTCGTCCGGGGGAGTGCGGCGTGCGTCGGCTTGCGTGAACGGGCCCCGCCCGCTTTCCTGACGCCACGTCAATCTGCGTGTCCGCTGTCAACCAGCATGTGTGCTGGCGGGCTGTCACTTCGGGAGTTGTTGTGCGTTCACGAATCCTGTCCGTCGCGGCCGCAGCCGCTGCTCTCGTCGCGGTCCAGCCGGGCCTTGCCGTCGCAGCGGGCGACCCCAGCACCACGGAGACGTTCACCGTCACGTCCGGCGCATTGACGCTGACGGTACCGGCCAGTGCCAACCTCGGTTCGGGAGCGCCCGGCACCGTCATCAGCGCGCCGATCGGCCCCTGCACGGTCACCGACGACCGCGCCCTCCTGTCGGCCTCCTGGACGGTGACCGCAGCGGAGACGGACTTCGTGAACGGTACGTCGACGGTACCCGCCACCGACGCCACCTACACGGTCGGGGTGGTGACGACGACCGGTACCATCACCGTCACTCCCACGAACGTGACGCTGAGCAACACCGCGCAGACGGTGCTCAGCGGGACCGCCGGTGTCGGAGACAACACCGCGACCTGGGACCCGACGATCTCCGTCAACGTCCCCGCCAGCGCCGTCGGCGGGACCTACACCGGTACGCTGACCCAGTCCGTTGCCTGATGGGATGACGGGGGCGCGCCGGTACTGGGTCGTGCTACTGGTGCTGGCCTTCGTACAGGCGGCCGGGGTGATGCCGGCGGCGGGGCACGGAGCGCCCGGGGCGTCCTCCCCGCAGGACCCGGCTGCGGGCAGGAGCATCGGTATCAGGCTGCTTGACGTTCCGGAAAGCCGCCGTGCCGATCCCAGGGCGCAGGCCTACATCGTCGACCACGTCGCGCCCGGCACGACCATCGAGCGGCGGGTGGAGGTCTCCAACAAGTCGTCTGTGCCGATGCACGTCAACGTCTACGCCGCGGCGGCCACCATCACGAACGGAAAGGCCACCTTCGCGCCGAAGCGCACCCCCAACGAGCTGACCGGCTGGACGTCGTTCGACAGGGCGGACCTTGAGCTGGCGGCCTCCGAAACGGCGCGGGTACGCACCACCATCCGGGTCCCCGGCGACGCGGTCGCCGGGGAGCGATACGGCGTCATCTGGGCGCAGACGGACACCCCCACGGACCGCTCGCACAATGTGACGTTCCTCGGCCGGGTGGGCGTCCGGATGTACATCGACGTCGGTCCCGGCGGTGAACCACCGTCGGACTTCAGGATCGAGCGGCTCTATCCGACACGAGCCGGCGACGGGCGGGAAGAGGCGCGCGCCCGGATCCGTAACACGGGGTCCCGCGCCCTGGACATCGGCGGGGCGCTCTCCCTCGTCGACGGGCCGGGCGGACGGCGCGCCGGACCGTTCCCGGTCGAGCCGGGCACCACGCTGGCTCCGGGCGACGCCGCGGAGGTGGCCGTCCCGCTGGACGCAAGGCTGCCGGGCCCGTGGACCGCGGAGCTCACGCTCAGAAGCGGCCTGGTCGAGCACGCCACGCGTGCCACCGTCACCTTCCCGACGACTCCCGGCAGCGTTGGAGCAGTCGCCGCGCCGGCCGCCCAGCAGGGGTACTTCCCCGCTTCTGCGGTCGCCGGGCTCTCAGCCCTCGTCCTCGCCGCTCTGGGCCTTTCGCTCTTCAAGTTCGTCCGGCGCCGCCGGTGACCACTCCGATCGAGCCCCGTCCCCGCGCCGGGCCGACCTGTTCCGTGGGCGACGCACGGTGGTGGTCATCGAGCGCGTCACCGCTCCCTCGCGTCGGCGTCAGCCTCGCCGGCGCGCTGGCGCTGGCGCACCATGTGCCCATCCGCTGTGGTTGCCGGGGCCCGTGTGCTCGCCGCACCGACGAGTCCGTGAGCGCGAGCCCACTTGCTGAAGCAGGGAGTGGCATCAATGTCACGATGAGTGTCCATGGCTTGTTGTCGGCGGTTTGGAAACGGAGATGTCGGTGTTCAGGCATGGGAGAGGGCGGGCCGGCGCGAGCCGCGGCACGGAAGGTACGGGTGGCATGTTCGGATCGTGGTTGAGGGTGCGGGCCCGCAAGGCGGGGTCGGTCATGATGGGCGGGTCGGCCGTCCTGGCGGTCGTCCTGGCCGCAGCCTGGACCGCCACGGTTCAGGGAGCGCACGTCGCCCGGGTCGACGACGGGAGGGCGCTGGCGAGCGGCACCGCCACCACCGGCCGGACCGAACCCGGTGGCACCGCCACCACTGACCGCGGCACCGACAGAGCCGTCGGCACCGGAACTACCGGCCTCGCATTCACGGTGATTCCGGTCCCACCCTCCCTGACCATCGCCAAGAGTCACACGGGCCCCTTCGTCCGGGGCGAGGACGGCACTTACACCATCACGGTGGGTAACACCAGCGCGGCGGGCCCGACCGACGGCGGCACGGTGACCGTCCACGACGTCCTTCCCGCAGGTCTTGCGGCCGAGAGGATCACCGGCAGCGGGTGGAACTGCGTCCTGGCCACCCTCACCTGTACCCGCAGCGACGTCCTTCCTGCCGGGCAGAGCTACCCGCCCGTCACCCTGAAGGTCGACGTCTCCTGCGACGCCCCTGAACGGGTCACCAACACCGCTACCGTCACCGGAGGCGGTGACACCACCATCCGCACGGCCACCGACCCCACCACGATCAAGTACCACGAGCACCACGGTCACGACGGCAACGGCGACGGCGGCGGCGACGGTCATGACGGTCACGACCACTGCGATCGCCACGACCACTGACAGCGGCACGGACCACCGGTCGGCTCCGTGGCCGGCCCCGGGTGCGGACGACCACGGCGGTCGCCGCGGTCATCCGCGCCCAGGGGCTGCCATGGAGAACGATCACTCACTCCGCGAGTAGACAGTGTCTACAACCGCCTGGTAGACACTGTCTATGACTGATGGAGGCTCCCTTCGGGAGCGGCTGATCGACGTCGGGGTCGACCTCGTGCTGACCGAGGGCTCCGCGTCCGTGGGCCTGCGGGAAATCGCCCGTCGAGCGGGGGTGTCGCACGGGGCGCCGCGCAGGTACTTCCCCACGCACCACGCGCTGCTCTCGGCCATCGGCCGTCGCGGCTTCGAGGACCTCGCAGCCATGTTCGAGGACGCAGTCGCCGGCACGACCACACCGCGCGGCCAACTGGAGGCCCTCGCGCGGGCGTACCTCGGGTACGCACTGGAACGCCGCGGCATGTTCGAGCTCATGTGGCGGCACGACCTGCTCGACGGCGCGGCGCAGGCATCGGACCAACCGAGGCTGCGCGAGTCGACCATCCCGCTGTTCGGGCACTTCACCGGACTCGTCGCCCGATGCCGGTCGGAGCGGGATGCCGCGCGAAACGCCGACGGGCCGAACGAGGCCGGACCGCCGCCCGCGGTGACTGCCGCCGCCCTGTGGTCGAACCTGCACGGCATGGCCCAGCTGTGGGCCTGGGGCAGCCTGCAACTCGCCCTCGGCACCCCACCGCTGGGCGGTGACCCCGGCGACGACCAACGCGACCGGCTCATCGCGGCAGTTCTGGACGCCCATCTCGGCCCGGTGACCTCATGACCGCACCCGTACAGCGGCAGATCGCACTTCTGGTCAGCGTGGTCGGCGCGGTGATCGTCGCACTGGACGGAACCATCCTGCTCATGGCGCAGCCCGGCATGCAGCGTGATCTCGGCGCGAGCGTGGCGCAGATCCAGTGGACGAGCACCGGCTATCTGGTCGCCGTGGCCGCGTTACTCGTGATCGCCGGGCGTCTCGGGGATCGGTACGGTCACCCGCGCCTGCTGTTCGTCGGCGTCCTCGGTTTCGGGGCTGCCTCGGCCGGGATCGCGCTCGCGCCGGGCGTCGGCTGGGTGATCGTCCTGCGCGCGGTGCAGGGCGGGTTCGCCGCGTTCCTGCAACCTGCGACGCTCGCGCTGCTACGGCTGGCGCATCCCGCGGACCGGCTCGGCAGGCCGATCGCCATTCGCACCGGTGCGATCGCGGTGGCGGCAGGGTCCGGTCCGCTCCTGGGCGGTGTTCTCGTGGCTCATCTGGGGTGGCGCGCCGTCTTCTGGGTCAACGTGCCCCTCGCGCTCGTCATCGCCGTTCTCGCCCTCGCCGTGCGGACGCCGGCACCTCAACGTGCAGACTCTCCACGGCTCAACCTCGCCGGGGCGGGCCTGCTGGCGGCCGTGCTCGCCATCCTGGTCCACGCCCTGGCCGACGTGCCCGCGCGGGGATGGACCACCGCGCCGACGCTGCTCGAACTCCTCGCCGTCATCGGCGTCGCAACGGTGCTCGCCCGGCACGAACGCCGCACGACGCACGCGATCGTTCCACCAGCCGTAGCGGGGTCCGTAGCGGTGACGGCGTCGATGGCGATCCTGCTGGTCACCACCGCCGGCCTGTTCGGCGCGCTGTTCAGCGCCACCTTCTACCTCCAGGACGTACTTCGCCTCGACCCACTCGCCAGCGGTCTGCGCGTGCTCCCGCTGACCGTGCTCATGGTCCTCGGCTCACCCGCGGCGGTCGCCGCACTGCGCCGGTACGGTGCGCGCCGCACCGCGATCGCCGGTACGGTCCTCGTCGTGGTCGGCATCGCGGGGCTGTCCCGGCTCGGTCCTGCCACTACATGGACGGCCATGGCCGCGGCCTTCGCCGCCATCGGTGCCGGGTTCGCCACCGTGATGGTCACCGCCACCGGGACCGTCGTCGGTGACGCGCCGCCCGGGTACGCCGGGGTCGTCAGCGGGCTCAAGCAGACCGCCATGAACATCGGGCCTGTCGGCAACGGGTGAAACGAGGACCACGGACAGCGGATCAAAAGCGGGTCACTTCGTGATCTCTTGATCATCCTGACTTCATGGGTAGCGGGAG
>NZ_JBHWDU010000064.1:0-47696 GCF_042734825.1 Kitasatospora sp. NPDC059648
CCACGCCTTCTTTTTGGGGGGGGGGTTTTTCTGCGGTTGGTTCTCTGACGGGGGCCCCCCCCCCACCGGGGCGGGCCGCCGTCGTTCCCGTCGGCGTCCGCGCGGATCAGAGGCCGAGGATCCGTACGGCCAGCTCCCGCATCTCGACCTTGCGGATCTTGCCGGTGACCGTCATCGGGAACTCCTCGACCACGTGCACGTAGCGCGGCACCTTGAAGCGGGCGAGCCGGCCCTCGCAGTAGGCGCGCACGGCGTCGGCGGTGAGCGGCTCGGCGCCCTCGCGCATCCGGACCCAGGCCATCAGCTCCTCGCCGTACTTCGGGTCGGGAACGCCGATCACCTGGACGTCGAGGACGTCCGGGTGGGTGTACAGGAACTCCTCGATCTCGCGCGGGTAGAGGTTCTCGCCGCCGCGGATCACCATGTCCTTGATCCGGCCGGTGATGGCGAGGTAGCCGTCCCCGTCCATCACCGCGAGGTCCCCGGTGTGCATCCAGCGGGCCGCGTCGACGACCTCGGCCGTGCGCTCGGGCTCGTCCCAGTAGCCGAGCATGACGGAGTAGCCGCGGGTGCACAGCTCGCCGGGCTCGCCGCGCGGGACGGTGCGGCCGGTGGCCGGGTCGACGACCTTGACCTCCAGGTGCGGGCCGACCCGGCCGACGGTGGAGACCCGGCGCTCGACCGGGTCGTCGGTGCGGGTCTGGGTGGAGACCGGCGAGGTCTCGGTCATGCCGTAGCAGATCGACACCTCCGCCATGCCCATCCGCTCGATGACCTCCTTCATCACCTCGGTCGGGCAGGGCGAGCCGGCCATGATGCCGGTGCGCAGGCTGCCGAGGTCGTGGCGGGCGAAGTCCGGGTCGGCGAGCTCGGCGATGAACATGGTCGGCACGCCGTACAGCGAGGTGCAGCGCTCGGCGGCGACGGCGGCCAGGGTGGCGCCGGGTTCGAAGGAGGGGGCCGGGATGACCATGCAGGCGCCGTGCGAGGTGGCGGCGAGGTTGCCCATCACCATGCCGAAGCAGTGGTAGAAGGGCACCGGGATGCAGATCCGGTCCTCCTCGGAGTAGTTCAGCAACTCCCCGACGAAGTAACCGTTGTTGAGGATGTTGTGGTGCGAGAGGGTGGCGCCCTTGGGGAAGCCGGTGGTGCCCGAGGTGTACTGGATGTTGATCGGGTCGTCCGGCGCCAACTCGCCCTGGCGTTGGGCGTAGTGGGCGAGCAGGGTGGGATCGGCCCTGCGGCCGGCCGTCAGCAGGGCGTCCCAGGCGGGGCCGCCGAGCAGCACCACGCGCTCCAACCCGGCGCAGCGCGGCCGGACTTCCTCGATCATCCCGGCGTAGTCCGAGGTCTTGAAGCTCTCCGCGGCGACCAGCAGCCGGATCCCGGCCTGGTTCAGCACGTACTCCAACTCGTGCGCCCGGTAGGCCGGGTTGACGGTGACCAGGATCGCGCCGAGCTTGGCGGTGGCGTACTGGGTGAGCGTCCACTCGGCACAGTTGGGGGCCCAGATGCCGACCCGGTCGCCCTTGGCGATGCCGAGTTCCAGCAGGCCGAGGGCCAGCGCGTCGACGTCGGCGGCGAGTTGGCCGTACGTCCAGCGGCGGGCGGTGGCGCGGTCGACCAGAGCGTCGCGGTCGGGGAAGACGCGCACCGCGCGGTCCAGGTTCTCCCCGATGGTGTCGCCGAGCAGCGGGACGTCCGAGGTGCCGGAGGCGTAGCTGCGCGGGGTCGGCGTGGTCGGCACGGGCTGGCTCCTGGGTGCGGAGGTGCGGGACGGGGACCATGGTCGCCGTCCCGGGCCCGCGGCGCCACCCCCGAACGGGGGTGCGGACACGGCGCCGGGGCCGCCCGTCGGGTTCGACGGACGGCCCCGGCGCTGCTGTCACCCGTTGATGCAGACGTTGCCCACCGTCGGGTTGAGGAACCCGGGCAGGCTGAACGTGTTGCCGCAGAAATTGGCCTCGAAGTTGATCGGGATCTGGATCTGGTTGCCGGAGAACACACCGGGCGAGTTGGCGGCGACACCGTTGGCGGTCGCGTCGCCCGCGGCGGCGGTGCCGGCACCGGCCAGGACGGCCACCGCGGCGAGCGCGGCAGCGGCGAAGGTGGTGCGAATACGCATTGCGTGACTCCTTGTGAGGGTGGCAAACGTCCGTGTGGCGATCACACTCGCACCGATCGAACGCGACAGCAGGCCGAGAGCGTCCGAATTGGTCATTCAGAGGGCGTGTCGCGCTTCGACGCCATCGGCACGGACCCCGACGCCGACCCCGCAGACCCGGACACGCTCAGTGATTCCAGCAGCTCCCGGGCCGGTTCCAGCTCCGGTTCCGCCGCCACCGCGCGGTGCAGCAGGCCGAGCGCCAACGCCCCGTCACCCGCTGCCAGCGCCTCCAGCGCGCGGTTGTAGTCGATCCGAGCGGAGTAACGCAGCCGGAACAGCACACTGAGGTCCTCCCGGCAGGACGGGCAGCCCAGCGACTCCCGGTCCGCCGGCACCCTGCAGAGCGGACACAGCACTTCCACAGACGTCGCGGCACTCATCGCGGACCGGCCTCCTCCGGACGGACCGGACCGAGCGACTCGGCGGCCGGCTCGCTGCCGAGTTCCCGCTGCGCCTGCGCGTACAGGGCCAGCAGGTTCGACATGTGGGTGTTGACCGCCTCCATGTTCGGCGCCTCCACCGCGTCGTCCAGGCCGCGCAGCTCCGCCATGATCCGCTGTGCCAGGGCCGGCGAGATCATGTTCTGGCTCACGTAGACGTTGCACATGGTGAGCATCCGGAAGGTGTGCCCGAGCGAGTCGCACAGCTCGTCCGCCTTCTGGGCCGCGCGCATGGCGCCCTCCCAGTCGGCCGCCTCCCGGCGCAGCCGCAGCTCGGCGGCCACCGAGCGCAGCCGGTCGAGGTCGCTCGGGTCCAGGTGCTTCTCGCAGTAGTGGATGAACAGGCTCAGGTACGCCTCCGAGCCGCGCACCCAGCGCTGGGCCTTGAGCTGGCGCTGCGCCCGCTCCAGCGCCTCGTCCACCGACTGGCCGCGGGTCTGCCCGGCGGCCAGGTCGTCCAGGGCGTCCATCAGCCGCTGGGCCTCGCGCATCTCGGCCTCGGTGAGCTCCCCGCCCCAGCGGTCGGTGAAGGTCTCGATCTGCCGCTGCTGCTCCTCGACCTGCACCTTCAGCTCCGGGTCGAGGGTGACCCGCTCCAGCTTGACGGTCTTCTCGGCACCGCCCTGGATCCGCACCGACAGGGTGATGGTGCGGTCGCGGTCGAGGCCGAAGGAGACCTCGACCGGGGTGCGGCCTCCGAGGCCCTCCGGCAGGCGCAGGGTGAGGTGCCCGATCAGCTCGTTCTGCTGGGCGATCTCGTGCTCGCCCTCGTACACCGCGATCTCCAGCCGCTGCCGGCCGCTGCCGGAGACCACGAACTCCCGGCTGACCGGCGAGCCGGTCGGGTAGCTGGTGTTCTTGGGGATGATGACGGCCAGCCGGCCGTCGTTGAGCTCGATGCCGAGGTTCTTCGGGGTGATGTCGAAGGGATTCGTGACCTGCATCAACTCACCGCAACCCGAACAGACCTCGCTTCCTGGCGGGTTGACCCTGGAGCAGGAGGCGCAGCGCAGACCGACGTCCTCGGCGGCGCTGGAGGCCACCTTGGTGTGCCCGGGGGCGGCCGAGTTGAGCGCCTCGCCGCACAGTTCGCAGGCGGTGACGCCGGGGGCGGCCGGGGTGCCGCAGCGCGGGCAGTTGTCGCCGCGCACCACGGTGGTGGCCTGGGACTGCTTCGGGATGACCGTCCCTGCTCCGGCCTCGGCCGAACCGGCCATGTCCTGGCCGCACTTGGGGCAGTCGGCGGCCTCGGCGTCCACCGGGACGTGGCAGGTCGGGCAGGAGACCCGGTCGCCGCCGAGCAGGGAGGTGGCGCAGTTGGCGCAGTTGGAGGCCGAGAGGTCCCCGGGGGCGCGGCACTCGGGGCACTCGACCTCGCCGACCAGGGCGGACTGCACGGCCGCGCCGAGGGCCACGCACTGCATCGGGTTGACGCCGCGCTTGATCCGGCGGGTGCCGAACACCTCGCCGAGCCGCCGCTCGACCAGCGGGATCGAGGTCGATCCGCCGACCAGCACCACCTCGTCGATGTCCCCGACGGTCAGGTTGGCCTGCATGATGGCCTTGTGGGTGAGCTCGATGGTCCGCTCGATCTGGGCCTCGATCAGCTCCTCGAAGCGGGCCCGCTCGAACTCCGTCTCCAGCACCAGCTGTCCGGCGCCCAGGCCGGGCAGGATCACCTCGGAGGACTGCTGGTTGGAGAGCTCGATCTTGACCGTCTCGGCGGTGGAGGCGATCTTCGGGCGGTCGCGCAGGTCGGGCTGGTAGTCGGAGCCGTACTCCTCGCGGATGTCCTCCAGCAGCGCGGTGGTGATCGCGCGGTCGAAGTCGTCGCCGCCCAGCAGGTTGTCGCCCTCGATGCCGAGCACCGAGACCGAACCGGGCACCAGCAGCAGGATGGAGATGTCGAAGGTGCCGCCGCCGAGGTCGTACACCAGGACGGTGCGGCCCTCGTCGCCGGCCTCGCTGGCCAGCCCGTACGCGAGGGCGGCGGCGGTCGGCTCGTTGATGATCCGCAGCACGTGCAGGCCGGCCATCCGGCCCGCCTCCTGGGTGGCGGCGACCTGCCGCTCGCCGAAGTAGGCGGGGACGGTGATGACGGCCCGGTGGAAGGGCTCGCCGAGGCGCTGTTCGGCGTCCTGCTTGAGCCGGTGCAGAATGATCGCGGAGATCTCGATCGGGGTGTAGGAGCGGCCGTTGAACCAGACGTTGACGTCGCCGTCGGTGCCCGCGGTGACCTTGTAGTCGACCTCCTTGAGGGCCGCCTGCACCTGCGGGTCCTTGAACTTGCGGCCCATGAAGCGCTTGACCGAGCGGATCACGTTGGCGCCGTCGATGGCGATCCGGCTGCGCGCGGTCGAGCCCACCAGCAGCTCGCCCTTGCGGCCGCTGCCGACCACGGAGGGCGTTGCCTCCTGGTTCTGCCGGTTGAAGATGATCTCCGGCTCGCCCCGGCGCAGGTGGGCCACCACCGAGTTGGTGGTGCCCAGGTCGATGCCGAGTGTGCGGTACATGTCGTTCCCCTCTTGCCCCTCGTGGTCCTGCTACGTCCTGGCTACTTCTTGCGCTTGGCCCGCTTGGCCGGCCGGCCCGGCGCCTTGGCCTGGCGGCGCGCCCTGGGCGGGACCGGCCTGGCCGGGGCCTCGACGGGCTCGGGATCGGGTTCGGGTTCGGTTGCGGACTCCGCTGCCGACTCGGTTGCGGGTTCGGTTGCGGGTACGGTCTCGGGCTGCGCCGCGGACTCGGCTGCGGCGGCTTCCGGTTCCTCGGGCTTCCCGGTCTCCTCGGCCTGCTCCGGTCCGATCAGCCGGCCCCTCGGGTCCTCGACCGGCGGCAGGGCCGACTCCGGTGCGGCGACGACCACCTGGGCCCGGCGCAACACCTCCTGCTCCCAGAAGAACCCGGTCACCACCGTCTGCACCACCGTCTCCGGCGCCACCCCCGGCCGCACCTCGGTGCCGACGATCTCGGTCAGCGCCGGATCCGCCGCCAGTCCCTCCAGCCGCATCGGCTTCACCCCCGCCTTGGCCAGCCGGCCGAGCAGCCGCCGACGGGTGGCCTCCAGCCCGGCGCCGCGACCGTGCGCGACCAGTTCGCGGTCCAGCCCGAGCGCGGCGAGCGCGTCGTCGACCTCGACGAGCACGCCCAGCAGTTCGCGCTGCGCGGCCCGTGCCTGCTGCTTCTGCTCGGTCAGTTTGTTCCCCAACAACGATGCGCGGAAGAGCAGTTGGGTGAACTTCGCCTCCAGGTCGACGGACTCGACCCCCGGCGGGACCTCCAGCGGCCGGTGGCCGTCGAGTACGGATGCGGTCGGCGCGTCGGTCATTCCGGAACCTCGATCTGTGGCAGCACGGACAGGTCGGCCGCGTAGCGGGCGGGCACGGGGGGTTCGGGGTCGGCACCGCCGGGGGCGGGCTCTGCGAAGTCGGCGGCCGCCTCGGCCCGGTGCAGGGCGAGCAGCGCCGGGGCCGGGGGCAGCCCGGGGCGCTCGATCACCAGCAGCGGCTCGGCGAGCGCGGGGGCCAGCAGGTCGGCGGCCTGGTCGACCGGTTCGGGCGGCAGCGGCTGCTGGAGGTCCACCTCCAGGCGCCGGTCCGGGTTGCGCAGCAGCGCGGCCGCGTCCTGGATCTGCTGGCGGCTGTACCGGCCCGCCTTCAGCGCCTTCCCGACGGAGAGGTTGATCTCGCGCACCCCGGCCGTGAGCGGGATGCCCAGGACCTCGTACGGCGAAGGTTCGTGCAGTGGCATGGCGGGCGGTCTCTCTCCTCACGGCTCGGGATTCGGGTGCGCGCTTCGTTCTGCCGGGTGCGACGGCACCGATCGTCGCGCGGTTGCGTTCAGTTGAGCTTCGCGATGCGCTGCTGCAGGGCGCGCAGTTCGCGGTCGCGCGGGTTGTGCGAGACAGCCCTTTCGATCGCCGCCTGAGCCAGGTGGTAGTCGCGGGCGTTGGCCTGGGCGACGGCCCAGGAGCTGTAGACCACGGCGAGTTCGCCGTGCAGCTTGGTGTTGTCCGCCGGGCTGGCGGCCAGGGCGAGCGCCTCCTCCAGCAGGCCGGCCGCGGCGGCGTAGCGGCGGGCCTCGAAGTGGGTGATCGCCTCGCCGCGCCAGACGCTGACCATCAGCCGGCGGATGTCGGTCGAGTCGTCGTAGGACATGGCCTTCTTGAGCATGTCGGCCTGGGCGGCGAACGGTTCGTCCCGCATCTCGTCGATGACGTGGTTGGCGAGCATCACCGAGATCCGCCGGTCGGCCTCCCTTCCGGCGTCGCCCTCCCACTCCGGGTCCCAGAGCAGTGCCTGGACCATCTTGCCGGTCGCGCGGGCCCGGTCGTCGGCGAAGGCGGCGGAGCGGGCGAGCTGGCGCAGCACGAAGGCCATGCCGTGCCGGTGCTCCGGGTCGTCGCTGAGGTCGATCAGCTGCTTCCACAGCCCGACGGCTTCGGTCAGTTCCTCGTCGGTGGCGTCGACGCGGCTGAGCTGGCCGGCCCGGTTGCCGAGGGCGGCCTGCAGGAAGTGCTTGGCGGTCGGGTCGCCGGGGGCGAGTTCGAGGCTCTTGGCGAGCAGTTCGAGGGCGCGCGGGTAGTCCTTCTCCTCGTTGTTGATCTTGCGGGCCCACTGGGCGTAGGTCGCACCGAGGTCGCCGCGCACCTCGGGGTCGTCCGGTGCCAGCGCGTAGGCCTTCTCCAGCAGTTCGGCGGCGCCCGCCTGGTCGTCCACGGTGCTCTTCAGCAGGGCGCGGGCCGCCCGTACGCCGGACTCGGCCGCGATCCGGGCCGTGTCGGCCGGCATCACGACGCCCGGTACGGTCCGGGCGCGGGTGAGGCAATCCAGCGCCTCGCGCCAGTCCTGGTTGCGGTGGTGCTCACGGGCCTGGCTGACCAGCGCGGCGCGGAGCAGCGCCTCCCAGGCCGCGTCGCGCTCGCCCTCGGCCACCGTGTCCAGCGCGGCCACGGCGGCGGCCTGGCGGCCCTGGAGGTGCAGGTACTGCTGCGGGCCGAGCGCGCCGAACAGGGCCAGGGCGCGGGTGAGCGCGGACGCGTCGGGGCCCGCGGGGCGCCGCCAGGCCCGTACCGCCTGTTCGAAGGCCTCGGCCCAGGCGGCGGTTCCGGACTCGCCGCGCAGCAGCCCGTCCAGCACGGGACCGACGACCAGTCGGCGCGGCGGGCGGCCGGGAAGGGTGATCCGGACGTCCCCCTGGGCGAAGGCGTCCGCGGCGTGGGCCTCCATGCCCAGGCGCAGCGTCCAGGCGGCGACCTCGTCGCCGCTGCGGCCCGCGGCCCGGTCGAGGGCGCGCAGGTCCTCGCGGAGGCGGTCGGAGAGCGCCGCACGGGCGGCGGCCATCCGCTGCGGTTCGGCCGGGCGGCCGGTGATCCGGGCGGTCTCCGCCCACAGCTCCTCGCGGTGCAGGGCGGCGACCAGGCAGCCGACCGTCCAGGCCCAGACCTGCTCGTCCGGCGCTTCGGCGGCCGCCGCGTACCGGTAGCCGGCCAGGCCGAGCGCGTGCAGCAGCCGGGGGTGGGCCGGGTCCCTGAGCAGCAGCTCGCGGTAGGCCCGGTACGCCTCGCCGTGGCGGCCCTCGGCGGCGTGCTGGTGGGCCTCGTGCTCACCCAGCAGCACCAGCGTCCCGGCGGCCTGCGGGTGGCCGGGCGCGAGGGTGAGCGCCCGGCGCAGGTCACCGGCCGCGCGGCCGGGCTGTCCGGCGGCGAGGGCGGCGCCGGCCCGGCGGACCAGGACGGCGGCCCGGGCGGCAGCGGCGTCGGCCGGCAGTCCGTCCAGGGCCTCGTCGAGGCGGCCGAGTTCGGCGCGCAGCAGCGCGAGGTCGAGCCGTACGGGCGCGGCGGCGGCACTGTCGCCGAGCGCCTCGGCCCAGGCCGCCAGGACGGGTTCGGCCTGCTCGGGGGTGCCGGCCCGGCGTGCGCAGTCCAGGACGGCGCGCAGGGCGGGGCCGGCGCAGCGTATGCAGCGCGGTGAGGCGGCCCCGGCCGGGGCGTGGAGGTGGTCGGCGCAGGCCTCGCGGCCGCAGCCGCCGCAGGCGCCGGTGGCGGGGCGGGTGCAGGCCGAGCAGACACCGGCGGGAGCGACGGCGGGAGCGGTGGCCGCGGGCGCGAGCACCGGCCCGGGCTGTGCGGGGATCCGGCCGACCACCTGGGTCGGCACGTCACCGGCGGGGTGTGCGGCGGCGGGCTGTACCGGGCCCGTCCCGATGGGCCGGCCGGGTTGCGCACCGGCAACCGGCGCGGCGGCCGTGCCGGCGGGCCCGGCGCCGCTCGCGCCGACGGCGCCCGCACCGTGGACGCCCGCACCGCCCGCCGCCGTACCGGCGTTCAGGAAGTACCGGTACCAGTCCAGCGCCGCGCCCCAGTTGCCCGCCCGCTCGGCGAGCAGGGCGCGCAGCCGGGCGAGCGCCGGGTCGCCGGCCGGGTCGGGGTCGAGCGGACCGAGCAGGGCGATGGTCTGGACCGGACGGCCCGCCAGCAGGGCGGCGGCGGCCAGGTGGTAGCGGTCGCGGAGTCCGCCGGCGGCGTCGAGCAGGGTGGTGACCTGGTCGGTGGAGCCCCCGGCCAGGGCGAGGGCAGCGCGCAGCCGGGCCTGCCGGTGGGTGAGCGCGCCGGGCAGGGTGTCGGCCAGGGCGAGCGCGGCGGCGGCCGCTTCGCGGGCCTCGGCGCGGTCGCGGCCGGTGATCAGCAGGTGGGCGGCCTCGCGCAGGGCGGCCTCGCGCAGGGCGAGGCGGTAGCCGGGGGCGGCGGGGTGTTCGGTGGCGGCCCGCTGCCAGAGTTCGCGGGCGGCGGCCGGGTCGGTGGTCAGCAGGGTGCGGGCGAGCCGGTCGCGGGCGAGGGCCTGACGGCCGTGCAGTTCGGGGTCGTCCAGCGGTTCCCAGCGGGCCAGGGCGCCGGCCGGGTCGTCGGTGCGGGCGAGGGCGAGACCGTGGTGGTAGGCGGCGATCCTGCTCCAGCGGGAGTCCGGCTGGTCGTCGGCCTCTGCGCGCAGGATCGGTTCGGCCTCGGCGGCCTGCCCGGCGGCGGTCAGGGCGGCACCGAGGCGGACCCTGGCGGGGCGCCAGTCGGGGGCCTGGCCCAGGCCGGCACGGTAGTCGGCGGCGGCCTCGGTGTGCCGTTGGGCCCGCTCGTGGACCAGGGCGAGGCCGAACCGGGCCGGGGCGAAGGAGGGTTGGACGGTCAGGGCGGCGGTGAACTGCTCCCGGGCCCGGTCGTCGGCGCCGAGCAGCAGGGCGAGGCGGCCGAGGGCGTAGCGGGGGCGCGGGTCGCCCGGGCTCTCCCCGGCCGCCGCGGCGAGGTCGGCCCACGCCGCGTCGGTGTCGCCGAGCCGCTGCCGGGCGAGGCCGCGGAAGAGCAGGCTGTCGGTGCGCAGCGCCGGTCCGCGGCCCCACGGGGAGGGCTCGCCGGGGCCGCGCCGCAGGGCCTCGTCGAAGGCGGCGACGGCGGGTTCGTCCTGGTGCAGGGTGAACAGCTGGGCTCCCCAGCGGAACCAGAGTTCGCCGCTCCCGGCGGGCGCGGCGGCGGCGAGCAGCGGTTCGGCCTCGGCGGCCCGGTCGGTGGCGCGCAGCAGGGCGGCGCGGGCGAGCACCGGCCAGTCCTGGCCGGGGAGGGCGGCCAGGGCCCGGGCGGTGGCGTGGTCGCGCTGCTGGGGGCCGGCGTCGCGGCAAAGCCGCTGCAGCCACTGCCGGGCGCGGGCGGCGGCCTCGGCCTCCTCGCCGGGTTCGGCCCCGCCGGCGGTGGCCTGGAGGAGGGCGAGGACGGGTTCGAGGTCGCCGTCCGGGGCCTGTGTCCGTTCCTCGGCGAGGCGGCGCAGGCTCCAGCGGGGCAGTTGGCGGGCCGGGTCGGTGAGCAGCGGGAAGGCCTCGCGGTGCAGGGCGAGGGTGGCCTGCTGGTCGCCGGTGGGGATGGTGGCCTCGGCCTGGCCGAGCAGGGCGAGGCCGCGCTGGGTGCGCAGTTCCTCGGGCCCGGTGGCGAGTTGGCGGGCCAGCCGGGCGTACCGGCGGCGGGCCTGCGGGGCCTTGCCGGCCGCGAGTTTCTCGGCGGCCGCGCCGAGCGCCTTGGCGACTCCGGCCGCGTCCAGGGTGGTTCGCCGGCGGGCGAGCACCACTGCGGCGGCCACACCGGCCAGTGCCACCACGATGATCAGCAGCACCGCGAGCTGCGCCATGCACCGTCCCCCTGCGCTTCGAGAGCGTCCCACTTCATGATCAACTTTCCCCGTACGATCATGAGTTGACGTTGTTTCGTGATGTTGCTCGGGCGCCCATCAGAATAGGCCCTCCCCCGGGCGGACGAACAGAAATGAGCACTATCCTGGGCGGGCGCAGGCTGCTGGACTGCTGCGCGTCCACAGCGGTGAGAAGCGTCGGGGGTCGTGTGTCCGAGTCTCGTTGGGTTCCCGGGCTCCGCTTCGGGCCGGAGTTCGACCCCGAACAGTACGAGCTGCTGGAGTTCCACCACCGGGGCGGCGAGGCCGAGGTGTGGCGGGCCGTGCGCACCGGGCACAACGGGATCAAGGAGCTCGTCGCCGCGAAGATCATGCTGGAGCGGGACCCGTCCGAGGTCCGGCGCTGGCTCGGCCGCTGGGACGACGTCTCGCACAACGCCCACCGGCTCGGCGTCACCGACCTGGTGGTGCCCAGCTTCCTGCTCGGCCCCTCCCCGCACCGGCCCGGCACGGCACCCTCCGGCGGGCTGCTCGGCTACCAGATCTCGCCGTGGGTCGAGGGCGTCCCGCTGCACACCTGGGCCCGTACCCAGCGCGGCGGGCCGGCAGCGGTGGCCGAAGTACTGGCCCGGCTCTGCCGGATCGTCGACGAGCTGCACCGCAAGCGCTGGGTGCACCGCGACATCTCCCCCGCCAACGTCCTGGTCGACGCCCAGGGCCTGGTCAAGCTGATCGACCTGACCTTCCTCGCGCCGCTCGACCACACCCTCACCGTCGCGGTGTTCACCCCCGGCCACGTCCCGCCAGAAGCCGAACAGGTCGGCGGCTTCCCGACCGCCGCCAAGGACCTGTTCGCGGTCGGCACCCTCGCCCGCACCCTGCTGCTGCCCGACCACGGCCGGCTCGACCACCGGCTCGCCGCCGAACAGGCCCGCGCCGAACTGCTGGCCGCCGGGTACGGCGAGGAACTCGCCCGCTGGGCCTGCGAACCGCTCGCCCGCGAACCCGAGCGCCGTCCCTTCCCGCTCGGCCCCTGGGCCGCCCGGGGCCGCGAACTCCTGCGCGCCCACCGCCCGGTGGCGCGCACCGCGGGCCTGGCCGTCCTGCCCGACCGGGCCGGACGGCCGCTGGTGGTCACCGGCGGCGCCGACGGCACCGCCCTCGCCGGGCCCGGACGCACCGACCACCGCCTGCCCGCCGGCCGGGGCCTCGGCGCCGTACGGGAGTTGGCGGCGGGCTGGGCCGGACGCCAGGGCGAACTGGTGGTCTGCGCCGAGGACCGCTCCGGCACCCTCTGGGTCGGCACCGCGGCCGGCTGGTGGGAGGCGGCCCGCGGGGTCAGCGGCCTGGCCGGGGCCGTCGGCGCGGCCGGAGAACTCACCGTGTGGACCGCCGCGGCGGGCGCCCTGCGCTCCTACCGCTGGGCCCCCGGCCTCACCCTCACCGGCCAGGAACACCCCGGCTGCCCCGCCGACCGGGTGCTCGCCGCGGAGGAGGAACGTCCCGGCGCCTGGCTGCTCCTGGTCGAGCACCGCGAACGGGTACTCAGCTGGCGGCCCGGCTCCGGCGAACCACCCGTTCCCCTCGGCCCGCCCGGCACCCTGCGCGCCGGGGCACTCGCCCGCGCCTCCGCCGGACCCCAGGCCGCCACCCTGCGCGCGGACGGCTCCGTCCAGCTCCACACCCTCGGCGCCCCCGGCACCGCCACGGAGATCGGCGACGGCGAACCCGCCCTCGGCATCGCCATGGTCGGCCACCGCGGCGGGCCCACCGTCGCCCTGGCCGGCGCGGGCGGTGTACGGCTGCGGCTCCCCGCCGGCGGCGCCTCCCGGCGCCCGCGCTGGTGGCGGCCCACCCTGCGTCCCGCCACCCGGGTCGCGCTCACCATGGGCGACGACTGGCGGCTGTGCCTGGCGGCGGTCGTGGAGGGCGAGCTGCAGGTGTGGCAGGAGGATGCGGCCTACCGCTGGCAGGCGGTGGACCTGCCGGAGGAGGCGTAGGCCCCCGGGCGGGCCGCGAAAACCTCTCGCCTCCGTACGTCCCGCCCGGTACGGTCGCTCGCGGCCGCACCCCCGACCGAGAGCAGGTTCCGTCCCATGGCATGTCGCATCAGCGAACTCGTCCTCGGCTGCCGCGAACCCGAGGTGCTGGCGCGGTTCTGGTGCGAGGTCCTGGACTTCGTGGTGCTCGGCCGCGAGGACGACGGCAGCATCGAGATCGGGCCGCGCGAGGGCTTCGGCGGCGCCCAGCCGACGCTCTTCCTCAGCCGCCGGGAAGCACCGGAGCCGGGCAAGCCCCGCCTGCACATCGACGTCAACGCCACCGACCGGGGCCAGGAGGCCGAACTCGAACGCCTGCTGGCCCTCGGCGCGCGCCCGGCCGACATCGGCCAGACCGGCGAGGAGTCCTGGCACGTGCTCGCCGACCCCGAGGGCAACGAGTTCTGCCTGCTCAAGGCCCGTCTCAACCCGCTCTGACGGAGTCCACAGCCATCGGGGCACCAGGCCCGTCAGCTGATGCACTCTGCCGCACCCTCGTCCGCCCTGTTCGGACGGACGGCCCGGGCACCAGGAGGAGGACGCGGGGGCTCCTGTCGGCCCCGGGGCGGGCGGGTACGACGCCGCGACCGGTAGCCGACGGGCCCCGCCGCCGTCACGCCAACGGTGCGGCCCGCTCAGGACTCCGGCAGCAGGTGCACCGGGCCGGTCGCGCTCACGTAGGTCTCGCTGCCGACCGGCCAGGGGCGGTCCGAGGAGGCGATCAGGACGTCGGGCAGTCCGGGGGCTTCCGGGCGGAGTTCGACGCGGTGGTCGTGGCCGCGGAAGTCGCTGCCGATGACCTTGGCCGGGGCCGCGCCGTCCACCGGGTCGGCGGTGAGGCGGAGTTGGCCGGGGCGGAGCAGGGCGAGCGCGGCCGTAGGAGTCGCGCCGGGGGTGACGAGTGGGAGTGGGCCGAAGGCGGTCAGGGCCTCAACTCCCTTGGCGTCGGCGGGAATCAGGTTGGCCTCGCCGAGGACGGTGGCGACGGCGGCGTCCGTCGGGCGGTGGTAGAGCTCGTGCGGGGTGCCGGCTTGGGCGATCCGGCCGTCCCGCAGGACGGCGATGGTGTCGGCGAAGGAGAGGGCCTCGTCCTGGTCGTGGGTGACGAGGACCGCCGTGGTGCCGGACTGCCGCAGCGTGGCGGCGACTTCGCGGCGCAGTTCGGCGCGGAGGGTGGCGTCCAGGGCGGCGAAGGGTTCGTCGAGCAGCAGGAGCCGGGGCCGGGGTGCCAAGGCCCGGGCGAGGGCGACGCGTTGCTGCTGGCCGCCGGAGAGCTGGTGCGGGCGGCGTTCGCCGAGGCCGGGCAGGCCGACGAGGTCGAGCAGTTCGCCGACGCGGGCGCGGCGCCGGGAGCGCGGCAGGCCGAAGCCGATGTTGGCGGCGACGCTCAGGTGGGGGAAGAGCGCGCCGTCCTGGGGGACGAGGCCGATGCCCCGGTGTTCGGGGGCGAGCCGGCTGCGCCCGTCGTCCAGGACGCGGCCGTGCAGCAGGACCTGTCCGGCGGCGGCCGGGTGGAAGCCGGCCAGTACCCGCAGCAGGGTGGACTTCCCGCAGCCGGACGGCCCGAGGACGCAGGCGAGGGCGCCGTCGGGCACGGTCAGGTCGATGCCGTGCAGGACCGGGCTGCGCCCGTGGGCGGCATGGAGGTCGACGACGGACAGTCCGGTCACTGGTTCTCCCCAGGACGGCCGAGGTTTCGGCGGGTCAGCAGCAGGACGGAGGGCACGGACAGCGCGACCATCAGCGCGGCGTAGGGCGCGGCCGCCCCGTAGGCGAGGCCACTGGTGTAGACCCAGAACTGGGTGGCCAGGGTCTGGGTGCCGGTGGGGCGCAGCAGCAGGGTGGCGGTGAGTTCGGTGGAGGCGGTGAGGCCCACCATGGCGACGGCCGCGCCCAGGCCGGGCAGCACCAGTGGGAGGGTGATCCGGCCGAGGACGGCGAGCGGGCGGGTGCCGAGCGAGCGGGCGGCCTCCTCGACGCCGGGCGGCACCTGGGCGAGGGCGGCGCGGACGGCGGTCAGCGCCAGCGGGAAGAACAGCAGGACGTACCCGAGGATGAGCATCGGCGGCTGCTGGTAGAGGGGTTGGGCCCAGCGGACGGCGAAGAAGACCACCGACAGGGCGACCGCGATGCCGGGCAGTGCCCGGGTGAGGTAGGCGACCCGTTCGGCGGCGCGGGCCGGCCGGGTGCCGTGCCGCCAGCCGTACAGGGCGACCGGGACGGCCGCGGCGGTGGCGACCAGCGCCGCGCCGAGCGCGTACCCGAGGGTGGCCAGGGTGGCGCCGAGGACGGAGGCGGAGGGCAGGGTGGTGGAGCTGCCCTTGATCAGCCAGTACGTGAGCGCGTACAGCGGCACCCCGAGCGAGACGACGACCAGCGAGGCGAGGGCGAGGAGTGCGGGCGCCGTCCAGCCGCCGAGCCGGGCGGGCGGTGCCGGGCGGGCGAGGGCGCCGTGCCGGGTGACGCGCGCCCGGCGGCCGGCCCAGGCCTCCAGGGCGACCAGCAGCAGGGCGAGCGCGACCAGCACCAGGGTGAGCAGGGAGGCGGAGGCCGCGTCGAAGCCGAGCTTGTACTGGGTGAACACGGCGGTGGCGAAGGTGGTGTAGCGCAGCATCGCGAAGGCGCCGTACTCGCCGAGGAGGTAGAGCGAGACGAGCAGCACGCCGCCGGCGAGTGCGGGCCGGGTGAGCGGGAGGGTGACCCGCCACAGGGTGGCCAGCCGGCCGCGGCCCAGGGAGCGGGAGACCTCCTCGGCGGCGGCGTCGCCGTGCCGCAGGGCGGCCGCGACCGGGAGGAACACGAGGGGGTAGAGCGAGCAGGTCATCACCAGCACCGCGCCCCAGTAGCCGTGGACGGAGCGGAACAGCGAGACCCAGGAGTAGCCGCGCACGAACTCCGGTACGGCCAGCGGCAGAGCGAGCGCGACGGTCCAGGCGCGGCGGCCTGGCAGGGTGGTGCGTTCGACCAGGTAGGCGGCGCCGAAGCCGAGGACGGCGGTGGCGAGGGTGACGGCGGCGGCCAGGCTCAGGGTGTGCCAGAGCAGGGTGGCGATCAGCGGGCGGCCGAGCAGCCGCCGCGTCTGGTCCCAACCGGCCTGCGCGGCCTGGGCGATGACGAAGCCGAGCGGTGAGGCGACCACCGCGACGACGGCGACGGCGACGGGGGCGAGCAGGCCGGTGGCCCGCCACCGGCGCCGCAGCCTCGGCCCGACGACCGGGGTCGTCCCCACGGAAGTCGTCTGCGCGGGGGTCGTCACTGGAGCAGGCCGGCGTCCTGGAGCAGGCCCAGGGCCTGCTTGCCGTCGCCCAGCTGTGCCGGGTCGGCGACGGTGCCGATGGTGTCCAGGGCGGGCAGTTCGGGCTTGCCCTGCACGCCGCTGACCAGCGGGTACTCGTAGCTGGCCGAGCCGGCGATGACGGTCTGGGCGGGGGCGGAGGCGAGGTAGCCGAGGAAGGCCTGGGCGGCGGCCTGGTGCTTGCCGTGCTTGAGGACGGCGGCGCCGGAGACGTCGACCAGCGAGCCCGGGTCGCCCTTGGGGAAGTAGTGCAGGGTCGCGTGGGTCTCGGCGGCGCCCTTCTCGTCGCGCATCCGGTAGAAGTAGTAGTGGTCGATGACGCCGCCCTCGACCTCGCCGCTGTTGACGGCGGCGGAGAGGGTCTCGTTGCTGTCGTAGATCTTGGCGTTGTCCTTGAGGCCCTTGAGCCACTGCTTGGTGGCGTCCTCGCCCTTGGCCTTGAGCACCTGGGTGACGACCGGGGCGAAGTCGGTCTCGCTGGGGGCGATGCCCAGGCGGCCCTTCCACTCGGGCTTGGCGAGGTCGAGCACGGAGGCGGGCGGCGCGGTGTCGGCGGCCTTACCGGTGGCCGCGAGGAAGGCGGAGGTCCGGGCGGAGACCCCGACCCAGTCACCGCGACCCGAACTGTCGTTGGCCGGTACGGACTTGAGGGTGTCGGGGGCGGCCTTGGCGAGCAGGCCCTTGTCGCCGAGGACGGTGAGCGCGGGCGGGTTCTCGGCGTAGAAGACGTCGGCCGGGGAGGCGTCGCCCTCCTGGAGGATCTGGTTGGCCAGTTCGGCCTCGTCCCCGGAGCGCAGCTCGACCTTGATGCCGGTGCGCTTGGTGAAGTCCTCGGTCAGCGCCTTGACGGTCTGTTCGTGCTGGCCGCTGTAGACGGTGATGGTCTGGCCGGCGAGCGCCGTACCGGAGGCCGCGGGGGCCGCGCTGTCCGTGCTGCCGCCCGAGCTGCCGCAGGCGGTGAGGGCGAGCGCGCAGGCGGCGAGGAGGGACAGGGCGGCGAGGGGCCGGGCGGTTCCGGGCATGCTGAGGGTCCTCCGAGGGTGGCGGGGGTCGGCCGTACGGGCCTGCCGGATGATCAGGGCACCGGCCCGACGGCACGAAAACCTAAGGCAGGGAAGCCTTGCCTAACAAGTTTCGGAGCGTCACATCTCGGTCCGGTCGCGAGAGGGTAGGACTTCGGTGAGTGCTACCCCAAGCACAGGCAAAGACGCCCGATTACGGGCGCAAGGGGAGGAAACAGCATGTTTCGGTCTAACTACGGCCGCTACTGTGCGTGACACTCACAGATTGAGCCGGGCGCACCGAGGCCCCGGAACCGGGCGGCGGTTCCGGGGCCTCGGGGCCGTCGGCAGCGAACGGTGGCGGTGGCGGCGGCGGTGGGCCGCTCAGCGGAAGCGGCGCAGCCGCAGGCTGTTACCGACCACGAAGACCGAGGAGAAGGCCATGGCCGCCCCCGCGATCATCGGGCTGAGCATCCCGGCCGCCGCCAGCGGCAGGGCGGCGACGTTGTAGCCGAACGCCCAGAACAGGTTGCTCTTGATGGTGCCGAGGGTGCGGCGGGAGAGCCGGATGGCGTCCGCCGCGGCCAGCAGGTCGCCGCGGACCAGGGTCAGGTCACCCGCCTCGATCGCGGCGTCGGTGCCGGTGCCCATCGCCAGGCCCAGGTCGGACTGGGCGAGCGCGGCCGCGTCGTTGACGCCGTCGCCGACCATCGCCACGACCTTGCCCTCGGCCTGCAACCGCTTGACGGTGTCGACCTTGTCCTGCGGCATGACCTCGGCGATCACGTGCTCCGGCTCGATGCCGACCTCGGCCGCGACCGCCTCGGCGACCAGCCTGTTGTCACCGGTGAGCAGCACCGGGGTCAGGCCCAGGGCGCGCAGCGCGGCGATGGCCTCGGCGCTGGTCGGTTTGACCGCGTCGGCGACCTCCAGGACGGCCCGCGCCTCGCCGTCCCAGCCGACCGCGATCGCGGTGCGGCCGGCCGACTCGGCCCTGCGCTTGGCCCCGGCCAGGGACTCCGGCAGGTACTGCGACCACTCGTTGAGCAGCGCCTCCCGCCCGGCCACCACCGCGTGGCCGTCGACCACGCCCTGGACGCCCAGGCCCGGGACGTTCTCGAAGCCCTCGACGGCGGGAAGTTCGCCGGCCTTGGCGGCGGCGGTGGCGATCGCCCGGGCGATCGGGTGCTCGGAGGCGTGCTCCAGGGCGCCGGCGAGCCGGAGCGCCTCGGCTTCGGTGACGCCCTCGACGGTGTGCACGCCGAGCAGGGTCATCTGTCCGGTGGTGACGGTGCCGGTCTTGTCCAGGACGATGGTGTCGACCTTGCGGGTGGACTCCAGCACCTCGGGGCCCTTGATCAGCACGCCCAGCTGGGCGCCGCGGCCGGTGCCGACCAGCAGGGCGGTCGGGGTGGCCAGGCCGAGGGCGCACGGGCAGGCGATGATCAGTACGGCGACGGCTGCCGTGAAGGCGGCGGTCCAGCCCTCGCCGGTGCCCAGCCAGTAGCCGAGGGTGGCGACGGCGAGGGTGATGACGATCGGCACGAAGACGGCGGAGATCCGGTCGGCGAGGCGCTGGGCGGCGGCCTTGCCGTTCTGCGCGTCCTCGACCAGCTTGGCCATCCGGGACAGCTGGGTGTCCGCGCCGACCCGGGTCGCCTCGACGACCAGCCGGCCGCCCGCGTTGACGGTGGCGCCGGTGACGCTGTCGCCGACCCCCACCTCGACCGGCACCGACTCGCCGGTCAGCATCGAGGCGTCGACGGCCGAGGCACCCTCGACCACGGTGCCGTCGGTGGCGATCTTCTCGCCCGGCCGCACCACGAAGCTGTCGCCCACGGCGAGTTCGGCGATCGGGATCCGCACCTCGGCTCCGCCGCGCAGCACCGTCACGTCCTTGGCGCCCAGTTCCAGCAGCGCCTTGAGAGCGGCTCCGGCGGTGCGCTTGGAGCGGGCCTCGAAGTAGCGCCCCGCCAGGATGAAGGCGGTGACGCCGGCCGCCGCCTCCAGGTAGATGTTGGAGGCGCCGTCGCTGCGGCCGATGGTGAACTCGAAACCGTGCCGCATGCCGGGCATCCCGGCGTCGCCGAAGAACAGCGCCCACAGGGACCACAGGAACGCGGCGCCCGTACCGAGCGAGACCAGGGTGTCCATCGTCGCGGCGCCGTGCCGGGCGTTGGTGAACGCGGCTCGGTGGAACGGCCAGGCGGCGTAGGTGACGACGGGGGCGGCGAGGGTCAGCGAGAGCCACTGCCAGTTGTCGAACTGCAGGGCCGGCACCATCGCCATCGCGATCACCGGGACGGCCAGGGCCAGCGCGGTGAACAGCCGCTGGCGCAGCGGGGCCAGCTCGTCGGCGGGCTCGCCCTGCCCGGCGTCCGGGACGCCGGCGGTGGCCGGGGGCTCGGGCGGGGCGGCGGTGTAACCGGTGGCCTCGACGGTGGCGATCAGGTCGGCGACCTCCACCTCGCCCTCGAAGGTGACCTTCGCCTTCTCGGTGGCGTAGTTGACGCTGGCCGAGACGCCGTCCATCCGGTTGAGCTTCTTCTCGATGCGGGCCGCGCACGAGGCGCACGTCATTCCGCCGATCGAGAGTTCCACCTCCGTGGAGGCGGGTGCCTGCGTGGTCATCGTTGCTCCTCGTGACAGTCGGTACTTCGAGGTCGTGCGAAGGTGCGTCCGCGGCCGGGCCCACTATACCCACTAGGGGTATATGAGCCATCGGATTCCTTTATACCCCCCGGGGGTACTGTCCGCAAGCTCCGCCCGCTACCGCTCCGTCCACACCGCCGCCTTCACCGTCACCGCCGACGGCGCCACTGCTCCAGCGACCGAGGACCAGCACTGATCACGCCCGTACGGAAGGTGCCGGGCGATCCCCAGCGGATCGCCCGGCACCTCGCTGCGCCCACCCGTCCGGTCAGCGGAACGCGGCGACGTTGCGCACGGCCCAGTCGGCGAACGGACGCGGAGCCCGGCCGAGGACCCGCTCGACGTCCGGGCTGGCGCGCAGCTCGGCCGGGCTCGGGGAACCGAGGATGTCCAGGGTGTCGTCCGCGAGTTCCACCGGCATGCTCCGGCTCATGGCGGCCCTGGCCTCGTCGCGGGCGAGTTCGTGGAAGCGCACCGGCGAGCCCAGCGCGGCGGCGAGGGCCTCCGTCTGCTGCCGCGGAGTGATCACCTCCGGACCGGTCAGCTCGTACGCGGCACCGGCGTACCGGTCGTCCAGCAGGCAGGCCGCCGCGACCTCGGCGATGTCCGCCGGGTCGATGACCGGCACGCCGACGTCCCCGAAGGGCGCGGCCACGAGCCGCTGGGCACGGACGGACTCGGCCCACCACAGGGCGTTGGAGGCGAAGCCGCCCGGCCGCAGGATCGCCCACTCCAGGCCGGAGTCCCGCAGCACGTCCTCCAGCCCGCGCATCGCGATCCGCGTCGCGCCGAAGGGCCTGGTCACCACCCCCTGGGTGGAGAGCAGCACCACCCGGCGGACCCCGGCCGCCACGGCTTCCCCGATGAGGTCGGCGGGGCGGGCCGCCTGAGCGTGCAGGTTCCCGGACAGCAGCAGGAACAGCGCCTCCGCGCCGGGCAGGACGGCCGCGAGTTCGCCCGGCCGGGCCAGATCGGCCACCACATGGCGCACGCCGTCCGGCACCGCCGCCGGATGCCGCGACACCGCCTCCACCTCCCGACCCGCCTCGGCCAGCGCCCGCGTCAACGGCCGGCCGATGTTCCCGGTCGCCCCGGTCACCACGATCATGATCAGCTCCTTGTCGGATGTCGTCCGTGGTCCCGACGCTAGGACTCGGGCTAACTTTTCGTAAGGACGTACCTTTACGTAAGCTCATGGCATGAAGGAAGGCATGCAGCACACGCAGGTCGAGCCGGGGCGCCGGTATGACGTGTTTCACACCGACTGCCCCGCCCGCGACATGGTCGACCACGTGACCAGCAGGTGGGGCATCTGGGTGCTGATCTCCCTGCGCGGCGGCGACCTCCGGTTCTACGAACTGCGCGAGAGCATCCAGGGCGTCAGCGAGAAGATGCTCTCCCAGACCCTGCGGACCCTCGTCCGGGACGGCCTGGTCCGGCGCGAGGTCGAGCCGACGACGCCACCCCAGGTCACCTACGGGCTCACCGAGTTCGGCCGGGACGTCGCCGAACCGCTGACGGACCTGTTCGACCGCATCACCCGGCGGCTCCCGCCACGCACGGCGGCAGCCACCGGGTGAGGCCGACGGTCACGGACGGAGAACCCGCGCCGCCGTGTCCCGGATGCTGTCGGCCAGGGCCCCGGGAGCGGTGATGTGGGCGGCGTGCCCCTGGCCGGCGAGCGTGACGACCCGCGCATCCGGCAGGACCGCCGCCAGATCGGCCAGGCGTTCGCGCAGATGGGCAGGACTGAGCTCGCCCTCGATCAGCGACGTCGGCGTCCCGAGCGTCGCGAAGCGGTCGATCCCGACGCCGAGCGCGTCGATCGCCTCGTCCTCCGCGATCTGCGCCGCCGCGTACGGGGACAGCGCCGCCCGCATCTGCGGGGCGGCGAACATGGCGTCGACCAGGCCCCCGGGCACGCGGACGATGTCCCGCATGTGGATCCGCATCGCCTCCATCGGATCGCCCCCGTCGAGCGCGGCACGGGCCCGGACGCCTGCCGCCCCCGCGATCAGCTCCCGGGTGGGCAGCGGAGGTTCGTAGAGCCACTCCTGGCGGACGCGACCGCGATGGAGGGCCCCGAGCACCCACTGCTGGCCGTCGGCCTCGCGGACGAACCCGGGCGAACGTTCAGGGTCCCGGCGCGGTGGTTTCCGGATGTGTCCGCCAACCTCAGCATCGCCAACATGGACTTCGCGGAGTTCGCCGACGCTGCTGACCGATCGGGCACCTTCCGTGGCTTCGACGGGGACTGACGCCTGGCTGAGGAGGGTCCGCAGCCTGCCGGGAAGCCCCGGTTTCCGAATCCGGTTGCCGCTCCGCGGCCGACTGCGCATCCTGCTGGGATGCGCTTCTCCGTCAACATCCCGAACTTCGGTGACTTCGCCGACCCCCGTAACGTCGCGACCGTTGCGGCTGCCGCCGAACAGGCGGGCTGGGACGGGCTTTTCGTCTGGGACCACGTACTGCACCGGCAGCACCAGGGGCGCCCGTTCGGAGACCCCTGGATGCTGCTGACCGCGGCCGCGCTGGCGACCTCCCGGATCCGACTGGGCACACTACTGACGCCGGTCCCCCGCTACCGTCCACAGCAACTGGCCCGCCAGGTGACCACTCTGGACCACCTCAGCGGCGGCCGGGTGATCTTCGCCGCCGGCCTGGGCGGTCCGGTCGAGGACGAATACCGCAGCTTCGGCGACGCCGCCGAACCACGACTTCTCGCCGAGCGGCTGGACGAGGGACTGGAGCTGTTGCGGCACTTCTGGTCCGGCGAGCCGGTGAACCACCACGGCGGGCACTACGAGGTCCGGGACGTGACGTTGCTGCCCGCCACCGTGCAACGACCCGGTCCGCCGGTGTGGATCGGGGGGTTCTGGCCGCGCCGTGCGCCGATGCGGCGGGCAGCGCGGTGGGACGGCGCGGTGCCGCTCTTCGAGACGGCCCGGCACGGGCACGTGCCGGACGTGGCGGAAGTACGCGAACTGGTCGGCTATGTGCGTAAGCACCGTACGGCCGACGCCGAGCGCCCCTTCGAGTTCGTGCTCGGCGGTGCCACACCCCCGGACGCGGCGAAGGCCAGGGACGTGATCGGTCCCCTGCACGACGCCGGCGCGACCTGGTGGGACGAGCGACAGATCCAGACCGGCCCCGACCTGGACCGCCTCCTCCCGGTACTGCGCCGCATCGAGGCGGGGCCGCCGGTGGTCTGATCGGCCGTTCGAGGTCGTGCCGGGCGTGCACGTCGCCCCTTGAGGAGAGGCCGGGCGATCCGCGTCGGATCGCCCGGCGTCTTGGCTCATCCGGACGGGTGGCGGGCCGCTTGCCGGAGCACGGCGCGGAGGAGGGCCTCGGCGTTGCCCGGGGTGGCCACCCAGAACTGCATCTCGGTGTGGGCGGATCGGCGTCGTGGGCTCAGGGCGCGGACCGGGCGGGAGAACTGGGCACTGAGGCACCACCACATCTCGATGCGGGCCCAGGTGAGACGCCCGCTCACTCGGGGTCCGTCACGCGCAGGTGGATCGGGTGGGCGGACTCGACGCCGATGTAGGCGATCGCGCGCACCGCACCGAACTCGACCAGCTGGTGGGCGATCCGGGTGGCGGAGGCGTCGCTGAACAAGTCGGCGAGGTAGGCGGCCTGGTCGGCATCCAGCGGGAGCCGGGCGAGGCTGGTGCGGACGGCGTCGAGGGCGTCGGTGAGCCTGGTGAAGGTGGCGGGCTCGGTGATGCCCTTGATCTCTACGTGGACGGGGAAAGGAAGTTCGGCGTTCACTGTGCGCTCCCGTCGATCAGCGCCCACACCGTCTTGCCGATGCCCCCGGTGCGCGGACAGCACCCCCAGCTCGCGGCCAGCTGGGAGACGAGCCAGAGGCCACGGCCGCACTCGGCGTCCTCGGGTGCGGGGTGCACGGCCGGCAGGCGCGGATCGGCGTCGTGCACCTCGATGCGAAGCGAGTCGGGGCGCAGCGAGAGCCGGATGAAGACGAGCCGCCCCGGCGGGGTCTTGGCGTGGAGGACGGAGTTGGCGACGAGTTCGCCGAGCACCAACTCCCCGGTGTCGCAGAACCGTTCGCCTCCCAATCGGGTGGCGAGGAAGGTTCGCAGCAGCCGCCGGGCGAAACCGGCGGACTTGTGGTGGCTGGGCAGCCACCACGAGAAGTCATGCGGAGGGACGGGCGGCTTCTCCAACATTCCGGGCATGGCAGGGCCTCCGGGGGGTGCGGTGGGAGAGGTGGCGATCCAGAGGGCGGCGAGAGGCATGGGAATGCCCGCGCGAAGATCCGCCGGGATCACGCTGTGTGGTGACCTTAACCACATTCCGTAGTGTGGCCCGGTACCATCACGTCTCGCAACATGAAGTCTGCAATTTGCATCTCGACGCCTCCGTGCTCGACGCTCCGTCACAATGCATGCTGTACAGGCGCAGAGAGGATCGAGCATGAGCGACGGACCAAGGCCGACAGTGCGCGGCCGTCGACTGGGCTCGGAGCTTCGACGGCTCCGAGAGTTCGCGGACAAGTCCACGGAGGAGGCCGCGGCGGCCCTCAAGTGCTCCCGAGCGAAGATCAGCCGGATAGAGACCGGCTCTGTGGGCATCCGGCGCTTGGATCTCGGGATTCTGATCGATCTCTACGGCATCACCGATCCGTCGGAGAGGGAAGCTCTCGAAACGCTCGCCCGGGAGAGCAAGAAGCGCGGCTGGTGGCACGACTACGGCGACACGATCCCAGCCCAGTATGCGGACTTCCTCTCCCTGGAAGGCGATGCCAGGTATATCCAAACCTGGCAACCTCTGGTTCTGCCTGGCCTCTTGCAGACCGAGGACTACGCCCGCGCCTTGCTCGCGGCGAATCCTGCCGCCGTCCGCCCCGAACGCATCGAGCAACTGGTCAAGGTGCGGATGGAACGCAAGGACGTCCTGGCCAAGTCAGATCCCGCACGCTTCTGGGCAATCATCTGGGAACCTGCTCTTCGGTGCCCGGTAGGCGGGCTCGACGTACAGCGCGAGCAGCTGAACTACCTGGTCGAGGCCGCGCAGCGCCCAAACGTCACATTGCAGGTTGTGCCGCTCAGCGTCGGCGCTCTCGCCGGAGCGTGCGGCGCGTTCGTGATGTTCGGATTCACAGATTCGCCGACCCCGGGGACAGTGTTCCTTGAGACCCTGACCAGCAGCCACTACCTGGAGCAGGAAGCGGAGCTCGACGGCTACGGACTCGTCTTCGACTACCTGCGATCATCGGCCCTGAATCCGGCCCAGTCGATCGATATGATCACCGCCATCGCATCGGAACCGTGAGTTCGAGATCAGACAAGAGGGTGAGCAGATGACCACGCCGGAGATCTCCGCTCGTGAGTGGTACAAGAGCAGCTACAGCGCCCAGGCAAACGACTGCATAGAGACCAGGCTCGTCGTCAGCAACGGGCATCTGGCCGTCCGGGACTCGAAGGACCCCCAGGGCCCCACTCTGGCCTTTGCGGCCAAGGCATGGACCGCCTTCGTCGCCGCCATCAAGACCGGCGAACTCCCGAACACCTGAACATGCCTGCGCGAGAAGTCGACCCGGCCGACTTCTCGCGCAACTACTCCCCGGGCAGCGAACGGCAGGTAGCGCTCGATGTACACGACTGATCCCACCGAAGCCCGCATCCACGATGCGGGCAACATCCTGGTTGCGCCTCCGATCCCGCCGCTCAGGGACTTCTTCGGGTCCGTGATCACGCCGGAGGACCTTGCCTCCTCCTCGCCCGACCTCACGCAGAAGACCGTCTACCTGTGCGGCGACATATCCCGGATCAACGCCCGCCAACTACACGCAGCCGACCGCGTGTTCGTCATCCGCGATCTGTCCCACAACCACGCCGGCGTCCCCTGGCCCCTCGTCGACCTCGGTCGAGTCCCCATCCGCGTCGCCGGCGCCGGCGTCTACTACCGCCGCTTCTTCGAACCCGACGCCGATCACTTCCACCGGATCCGCGCTGAGCACGCCTTCCAGTCCCTCACCGAGTCCACCAAACCCGGCTCGGCCCATCGCAGCGGGATCTACCTCACCCCCGTCACCCGCACCGGTGACGACGAACTGCACTTCCGCCTGCTGCGCTGCTCCACGAACCTCTCGGGCCCGACCGAGAACTTCGGCCCGACCGACACCCACATCGTCGACGCCCTGAACCGCGAGGCCGCCACCGTCTTCCGCGACCACGCACCCCTGAACCACGTCCTCGCCCAGACCTACCACAACACCCGTGCCACGCCTGAGCGCAAGCAGTCCAAGGCCAAGATCTCCTCCCACGCCGACAAGACCAAGGACATGCCCGCCAACGGCATCATGGCCTTCTGCACCTTCTACGACCGCCTCGATCACCTCCAGCCCCTGGACGAAGACGCCTTCGACTACGGGACGAAGAACTCCAGCGCGCTGACGAGGCTCCACTTCCGCCTCAAGGACTCGGCCGCGGAACTCCACGGGGACACGCTCCCCTCCCACTTCTCCCTGACCCTCTATCCCGGGTCCGTGTTCTTCGTGCCGCTGTCCACCAACCGCCTCTACACCCACGAGATCCGGCCCTCGGCCCTGGACGCCGAGCTGCTCCCGACCCGCCTCGGCTACGTCGTGCGCTGCTCGAACACCGAAGCCGTCCACAAGGACGGCCGGACGTTCCTCGAATCGGCCGGGGACCTCGTCGAGCTGGAGCCCCCCACCCAGGCCGGCATGGACGCGCTGCGCGGGCTGTACGCCGAGGAGAACCGAAGCCCGTCCTTCGTCGACTACGGCAACCGGTTCCTCTTCAGCATGAACACGGGAGACTACCTTGCCCCCCGTGCCTAGCTTCCCGGCCGAGATCCGCTCCTACGCCCTGCCCGCCGAGGAGAACCTCTTCCCGGAGCTGTCCACGTCAGCCCACTTCGAGGACCTGGGAAAGGGCCGCCGAGGCGCCACCCTCACCAGGGTCGACGGGACGGGCGGCGTGCCCCTCGTCCGCACCACCACCCGGTACGCCACCGCGACCCAACGCTTCCGTGCGGTGCACGAACGGCTGGCGGACCGGATCCAGCAGCACGCGGCGCTGCCCCTGAGCTTCAACAACGCCCTCATCGAGAGCTACACGAACGCGTACGCGACCATGGGAGGCCATTCCGACCAGGCGCTCGATCTGGCCGGCGACTCGTTCATCGCCGTCTTCTCCTGCTACCAGCACCCGGAAGCGACCCCGCCCAGGAAGCTGATCGTCGAACCGAAGCAGCCCGGCGGCGAGAAGTTCGAGATTCCCCTCACCCACCACAGCTTCATCGCGTTCTCCGTCGACGCGAACCGGCTGCTCCGCCACAGGATCGTCCTCGACAAGCCCGTCCCGACGACCGAGAACACCTGGCTGGGGCTGACCTTCCGCACCTCGAAGACCGTGATCCGCTTCCGCGACGGACACCCGCACCTCCCGCAGGGCAGCCGCCTCACCCCGGCCGACGACGACCAGCGGCGCGAGTTCTACCGACTCCGGCGCCGTGAGAACCAGGAAACGGACTTCACCTATCCCCCGCTGACGTACACCGTCAGCGAGAGCGATCTGCTGCCGCCCACCTGACCCCTCCCGAGCAACGGTGCGTGAGAAGTCGGTCGGCCTGGCCGACTTCTCACGTGGTCAGAGCGGGTGGAAGGGTTCTCAGCTGGACGGAAACGTCCCTGGACAGTTCCGGCCAGGACCGGCCGGGGCGGACAGCAGCCGCTCGTGGAACGGCGTGACGAGTGGTACGGCGGCCTTCGCCGTCCATCGGGTCCGAGCTCGGCTCAACGGTGGCCCTGGTGGCCCTCGTGCCCGTGGCCCTGGTGCTCGTGGCCCGCGGGTTCGCCCGTGTCCGGGGCGCCGCCCATCATGCGCAGCATCGCGGCGCCGCCGGTGCGGAAGAAGCGGACGAGCAGCGCGGCCGCCAGGAGCAGGAAGGCGATGTTGAGCCAGGTGGTGTAGTTCCACTCGACGCCCGCCATCGGGATCTCGGCCTCCCGCTGGTCCGGCACCAGCCCCAGCCCGCCGAACACGAACTCGACCACGTAACCGGCCACCACCATCGCCACGTAGAACGTGCCCAGCAGGAAGAGTGCCATCCGCGCCCCGTAGTACTTCCGGTAGATGTTGAGGATCGGCAGGATCAGCAGGTCCGCGAAGATGAACGCGACCACCCCGCCGAAGCTGATCCCGCCCTTCCACAGCACCACCGCCAGCGGCACGTTGCCGATCGAGCAGACGAACGACGCGATCGCGACCAGCGGCCCGACCAGCGGACCCCAGAGCTTGCCCGCCAGCGGGTGGTCGGCGAAGAAGAACGCCTGCCAGAACGAGTCCGGGACCCACGCCGCGATCGCGCCCGCGATCAGCAGGCCGATCACCAGGTCCTTGAGGATCGCCGCCCACTCCATCACGAAGACGTGCGACACCGAGGTGGCGCCCCGGCGGGAGAGCAGGCGGCGCGCGAAGGAGCCGGACCCCGCCACCGACATGTCCATCGCCGCGTGCCCCTCCATCGACCCGGCCCGCCCGAACTCCGCCTGCTCGCGGGCCTCCTGGAGCAGCCGCTCCCTCAGCAGCACGCGGAAGAGCAGGGCCAGCAGGAGGATCATCACCGGCCCGCCGACGAACTCTGCCGCCGTGAACTGCCAGCCCAGCAGGAGGGCCAGGATGACGCCGAGTTCGACCACCAGGTTCGTGGAGGCGATCTCGAAGGCCATCGCGGCCGTGAAGTTCGCGCCCTTGCGGAACAGCGAGCGCGCCAGCGCGACGGCCGCGTAGGAGCAGGACGAGGAAGCCGCACCCAGCGCCGAGGCGACGGCCAGGGTGCGCGGCCGGTCGTCGCCGAGCAGCCGCACCACCGTGGACTTGCGCACCACCGCCTGCACGACCGCCGAGAGCAGGAAGCCGAGGATCAGTGCCCAGGTGATCTCCCAGGTCATCGATCCGGCGATGGACAGCGCGTGCAGGATCGCGTGCATGTGGTCGTCCGCCTTCCTCGGGCCGCAGGGCACCGCCCGACCATATACCCAGAGGGGGTATTCAGGAACCGCGGCGCGCCGAGCAGGCAGAGCAGGGTCGCGGCCGACACGGCGTGGCGGGCTCCGGTCGCGGCCTCAGAACCCTCAGCCGCCTGCTGTCCGGGGTGGTGCAGGAACTCGGCGCCTCCAGCTGCTTCGAGGGCCGGCGTGCGGGCGGCGAAGCCCGGCCGGCTGGACCGAACCCGCGACCGCGGTCCCTCGGGCAGCGTCTATGCTCGTCGATCGCGCTCGTTCGATCACGGCGAGCGAGGGGACTGCAGGGGGATCGATCGATGGGGGACAATCCGACCGGGTACACGGTCAAGCCCGACGCGCTGGACGGCGTGACGACGGCACTCGGCAACGTCGCCACCGACCTCACGAATGCCAACCAGGCCTACACCGCGCAAAAGCCCTCCCAGTCCGCCGACTTCGGCGAGTTCGGGGTGGACCAGGCGTGGTCGGGGTTCGACACCAACTGGGGGCAGGAACTGCACGTCACCCAGCGAGCGGTGGGTGAACTGGTCCAGAAGATGTCGGCCACCAGCGCCAACTACCGCGCCGCGGAGTCCAAGGTCACCGCCTCGCTCTCCCCGGAGCAGGCCCGATGAGCAAGGTCGCGGACCTGCAGAAGGCGCAGTAGGCCATCACCCGCCCCAGCGTCGGCCCCTTCGCCGGGGTGGAACTGCTCGGAGCTGCCGAAATGACCAACGTCCTCCCGGACGCCGATCTGGTGCACGGCTACGACGTGGAGGCCGCCATCACCCGCGGCCTGCTGATCGACGACGTCCCGCGCCAGGTGCTCTTCGGCGAGGCCGCGATCGCCGCCTCCTACCAGGCCGAGGCCCTGCGCATCGGCCCCTACCCGCTGGGCTTCCTCGCCCAGTACGTCCGCACCGGCGGCTTCAGCACCGCGCTCGACCTGCCCGAGCCGGTCATCGGCCGGGAGGCGAGCGAACTCGTCCGCGGCTGGCTGCGCCTCGGAGTTCGACCGGACCTTCACCGCCCCGGCACCCGGAACCACCACCCTGACCTGGGTGTTCGGCAACGAGGTCGACTGCGCCCCCGATGCACCGAACCGTGTGGAGTTGAGGTGCGGCGTCACCAAGTCCATCCAGGCACCGTCCGCTGAGGCCCGGCGCTGTCCGCTACCCCGCCGGGGTGCGGTGGACGGCGGAGCGTGCGGTCGTCGAACTCCCCTGCCGCCACTGTGGCCACGCGTCCGGCGGCCGGCGAGGCAGCTGGGGCGGCGGCTGCTGCGACCGGCTCCCCGGCTGCGGTTCGCGGTGCGGCTGGTCACGCCGGCGCTGATCGCGCTGGGGTCGCCGGCGCCGTACCGGCTCACCTGCGGACCGGCTCCGCGCTGAACGCCGAAGCGCTGGGCCATGGTTCGCCGCGGCTTTCCAGTTACCCTAGGGGGGTAGGGTATATTCGAGCGAAGCAGCCGCCCGGGGCCGTTCCGGAAGGCGCCGCACGCACCGACGACAGGAGCATCACCATGAGCGAGACCACCGTCACCGTCGAGTCGTCCTCCACCGAGGGCTCCTGCTGCGGCTCGTGCGGGACCGGCGCCCCCGAGGCCCCCGCCACGGCCGCCGCCGAGCGCGCCGTCTTCCAGGTCAAGGGCATGACCTGCGGCCACTGCGTCAACTCGGTGACCACCGAGCTGAAGAAGGTCGCCGGCGTCACCGAGGTCGCGGTCGACCTCGCCACCGGTCGGGTCACCGTCGACAGCACCGCGCCGCTGGCCGACACCGACGTCGCCGCCGCCGTCGACGAGGCCGGTTACGACCTGGTCGGCCGGCTCGGCGCCTGACCCCCCGTCGGCCCGGACGGTACCCCCGGACGTCCGGGCCGACTCCCCTCCCATCACGCCCCGGTAGAGTGAGGGAACTCCTCACCGCACAGGAACCGGAGACGGCCATGGCCAGCTACAGCCCCCACAAGGACGACTTCCTCAAGCGGCTCCGCCGCGTCGAGGGCCAGATCCGCGGCCTGCAGCGCATGGTCGAGCAGGACACCTACTGCATCGACGTCCTCACCCAGGTCTCCGCCGCCAGCCGCGCCCTGCAGTCCTTCGCGCTGCAACTGCTGGACGAGCACATCGAATGCTGCGTCCGCGACGCCATCGCCGAGGGCGGCCAGGAGGCCAACGCCAAGATCCGCGAGGCCAACCAGGCCATCGCCCGGCTGGTCCGCTCCTGAGCCACGGCCGCACCGCACGCACGAAGAGGCCCTCCGGTCACGGCCGGGGAGCCTCTTCCACGTACGGGACGGGGGTATCGAACCGCAGGCGTCACTGCAGGTCCGGCCGGACGGGTACGTCTCGCCCACCGGGGCCACCGCCGACCGGGCCGTGATCGCCGAGCACCCGCGGGCCTACGGGCTCTGACCGCCGCAGGCGCGCCGCCGGACACGAGCGGACGGCCACGGCCCCTCAGGCCCGGGCCGCCCGCTCGCCCGTCCGCCCCACCCTCCCGCCCGAGCGCCCCTGCGCCCGCTCGTCCGCGTCGGCGAGCCAGAAGTACACCGGCGGGAGCCCGAGTTCGATCCCCATCAGCACCAGCTGGAACCAGTGCGGCCGCCCGTCCACCGCGATCGCCAGCACCCGGCCGAGACCGCCCAGCAGGAACACCGCCGTCAGCCACCGCACCGCCCACGCGGGCACCGGCCGCTGCCGGACGGCCCAGATCCAGGCCGCGCCGTACCCGGCGAAGATCGCGCCCATGAAGCGGGCGAAGCTGTCGACCGTCGGACCGGGGTCCGCGATCCCGGGGAACGCGGCGCTCCCGCCGAGCAGGTGGAAGAGGCCGATCGCCACGCAGGCGACCCCCATCGTCCACGCGAGTACCCGCAGTGCCTTCGCCATGACCGACCACCCCGATCCGCCGTCCGACCACCCGTCAGGTGGTCTGAGGGCAGTTTTAGTTGACACACGTCTACCAAGCTGCCCCCACTGGTGGACACGTGTCAAGTAATCTCTCCGGCATGCCAGTCCACGAACGCCGCCGACGCCTCTCCACCGACGAGCGCCGCGCCCAGTTGCTCGCCGTCGGCGCCCGGGCCTTCGCCGCCCGGCCGTACGAGGAGGTGCTGATGGAGGAGGTCGCCGAGCAGGCCGGGGTCTCCCGCGCGCTGCTCTACCGGCACTTCGCCAGCAAGCACGAGCTGTTCGCGGCGGTCCACCGGCAGGCCTCGGACGACCTGCTGCGCAGGACCAGGTTCGACCCGGCGGACAGCCTCGTCGAGCAACTGGTCGAGGGCATGGACGCCCACCTCGACTACTTCCTCGCCAACCGGCACACCGTGCTGGCGGCCAACCGGGTCCTCGCCGGGGATCCGGTGATCCAGACCATCATCACCGAGGAACTGGACGCCCTGCGCGGCCGGCTGCTCACCGTGCTCCCGCTCGCCGACGAGGACGCCAGGGTCGCCGTGTCCCAAGTGCTTCGCAGCTGGCTGGTGTTCGTCCGGGTGCTGGTCGTGGACTGGCTGACCGAGCCGAGTTGCGGCCGCACCGAGCTGCGCGACGCCTGCATCGGCGCCGTACTGGGCGCGCTGCGGCCGCTGCTACCGGTCGACCCGGCGCCCGAGTGGGGGCGTTGAGGCCGCAGGGAGCGTTCGGGGGCGTACCATCGGGCCGAAACGGAAAACCGCCTGAAAGAGTCCAATTCCCTCAGAAAATATGACAGTTGGATGCCCGTGCCCCGCAGAGCCGCCGACCCCGAAGGGTTCCATGTCCTCCGCCGCACCCGACACCGACGCCGACACCCCGCTCCCCCCGCTCACGCCGCTCCACCGACTCCCCGTCACCCCCGCCCAGCCGCCCCACCCGACCACCCTCCCGGACGGCACCCCGGCCTGGCTCGTCACCCGCTACCACGACGTCCGTCAGGTCCTCGGCGACCCCCGCCTCACCCGGACCGACCTGCACGAGGTCGGCACCGCCGGCAGCACCGCCGACGTCGCCGCCAACCCGGCCTCGCTGTTCAACCAGGACGGCCCCGCCCACCGCCGGCTGCGCGGCACCGTCCAGAAGGCCTTCACCCCGCGGGCGATCGCCGGCTGGCGGCCCTGGGTCGCGGCCGCCGTCCAGCAGGCCGTGGACGCGCTGGTCACCGCAGGACCACCCGCCGACCTGGTCACCGCCTTCACCCGCCCGGTGCCGTTCGCCGTCACCACCCGGCTGATGGGGCTCGACGGCGAGGGCCCCGACCACCTGGACGAGCGGCGGCTGCGGCGCTGGACCCTCGCCCTGCTCGCCCAGGGCGGCGAGCCGGCCGCGGACCACACCGACGCGCTCGCCGAATTCTCCGCCTTCACCGAGCAGTTGATCGAGCGCCGGCGGCGAGCGCCCGGCCCCGACCTGGTCAGCCGACTGGTCCGGGCCGCCGACCAGGACGGCGGCATCCCCCCGGACGCCCTCGCCTTCCTCGTCCTCGGACTCACCGCCAGCGGCAACGAGAGCGTCACCGGCGCCCTGGGCAACGCGCTGGCCTACCTGCTCGGCGAACGCCCCGAGCACTGGCCCCGCCTCGCCGACCCCGGCGTCACCGAGCACACCGCCGAGCGCCTGCTGCACTTCATCCCGCTCGGCGACGACGAGGCCACCGTCCGCCGCGCCACCGCCGCGGTCGAGGTCGGCGGCGTCACCATCCCGGCCGGCGCCGTCGTCGCCGCCAGCCTCGGCAGCGCCAACCGCGACCCCGCCGTCCACCCCGAAGGACTCGACGCCGACCTCGCCCGCCCGCTCGACGCCCCGACCCTCGCCTTCAGCGCCGGACCGCACTACTGCATCGGCGCCTGGCGGGTCCGCCTCGAAATGCGCGAGGCCCTGCACCGCCTGGCCACCGCCCTGCCCGGGCTGTGCCTGACCGTCCCGATCGACCGGCTCGACTGGCAGTTGGGCACCACCACCCGCAGTCCGGCCGCGCTCCCGGTCAGCTGGTGAGCCCCCGCCCTTCACGCCCGGAGCGGCCGCGCCCCCACCAGCGCGGCCGCGTCACGCCCACAGCCCCTCGCCGAGCACGCCGCCCTCCCGCGCCCCCGGCATCACGTACGCCACCGCCGAGGCCGTGTGCACCAGGAACGGGTTGAGCGCGTCCTTGGCCGCCAGCCGGTTCTGCACCCGGGTGAACTGCTCCGGGTCCCGTACGAAGGCGCAGAACAGCAGGCCCCGGTCGTCGGGGCCGTCGTCGTAGCTGTAGCCCCGCCGCAGCATCCGCGCCCCGGAGTCGAGGCGGGGGCTGGAGAGGCGGACGTGGGCGCTGTTGGGGATGACGTACGAGCCGTCCGGGTTCTTGGCGTAGATGTCCGGGTCGTCGTGCTCGGCCGTGCCGGTCAGCGGGGCGCCGTCGGCGAGCCGGCGCCCCATGGCCAGGTCGCGGCGGTCCTCCGGCAGGGCGGCGAAGGCCGCGGTGTCCATCCGGATCCGGCGGTAGACGAGCACGGTGCCGTGCTCGTGCGGTCCGGGCGGGCCCCAGACCCACTGCTTCGCCTCCGTGGCGTCCGGGTTGGCGGTGCCGTCCTTGTAGCCGAAGAGGTTGCGCGGAGTGGTGCCCGCCGGGGTGCGCGGCAGGAAGCCGGGCTGGGTCCACCGCACCGTCGCGCCCGCCGATCGGGCGGCCGTGGCGAGGAGTTCGGCGACCACCGTCAGCGGCCAGCGGTCGGCGGCGCACAGCTGCACCACCAGGTCCCCGCCGCCGCGCGCCGGATCGAGCCGGTCGCCCGGGAAGGCCGGGAGGTCCGCCAGGGCCGGCGGAACGTTCAGCCCGAGCCGGGCCGCGAGACCCGGCCCGACCCCGACCAGGCTGCTCAACTGGGCCGGCTCGCCGCCCTGGAGGCGCGGATCGGCGGAGGCCCCGCCCACCGCCTCGGCGAGCACACGGGTCAACTCCCCCAGCAGGGAACGCAGGGCGGCCCGACCGTCCGAGGTGGCGGCGGGCGCCAGGTCGAGGGCCAGCAGCAGCGTGGCCGGCTGCTGGGGGGCCGTCACCCCGGCCTGCCGCGCACCGTGGAACGCCAGCGCGGGCACGGACGGTGGCGGCGGCGACGAGGCCGCGGGCCGCCCGCGCCCCAACACCACGACCCCCGCGCCGACCCCGGCGGCCAGCACCGCACCGCCGCCCGCGATCAGTGCCCTCCGGTCCACACCGTTCCTGACGGCCCCCGGCTGTTCCTGTGCCTTTCCGGTTTCGGCATGCATGACCGACATTGGAGACGATAGAACACCCCGTATGCAACTTTTGACCGTCCGTCAACTCGAACGCGAAGCACCGGCCCGCCGCCGCGGGAGCGCGGCCCGCGGCCTCCCCGCCCTGCTGACCGCCGCCGCCCTCGCCCTGACCGGCTGCTCCTCCGCCGCCGGCCCCTCCTCCGACGCCCACCACCCGGACGGCACGGTCGTCCGCGTCCCGCAGGACTTCCCGTCCGTCCAGAAGGCCGTGGACGTCGCCCGCGAGGGAGACACCGTGCTGGTCTCCCCCGGGACGTACCAGGAGAGCGTGCGGATCACCAAGCCCCGGATCGTGCTGCGCGGCACCGACCGCAACACCGTGGTCCTGGACGGCGGTGTCCGGCTGGTCAACGGCGTCACCGTGACCGGCCCCGGCTCGGTGGTGGAGAACCTCACCGTGCACGGCTACCTCGCCAACGGCGTGCTGTTCACCGGCGTCACCGACGAGAAGCTCCAGCAGCGCGGCGCCGGCGGCTCCGCCTACAACCCGCTGGACACCACCCGCTTCCCCGCCCTCCAGGGCTTCCGGGCGACCAGGGTCACCGCTTACGACAACGGGCTGTACGGCATCTACGCCTTCGACGCCCGGGCCGGGATCGTCGAGGACTCCTACGCCTCGGGCGGCGCCGACTCCGGCATCTACGTCGGCCAGTGCAAGCCCTGCGACACCCTGGTCCGCGGCAACACCGTCGAGCGCAACGCGGTCGGCATCGAGATCACCAACGCCTCGGACAACCTCTACTTCCTGGGCAACCGCGTGGTCGGCAACCGGGTCGGCGTCACGGTCAACTCCAACGACCTGGAGGCCCTCGCCCCCCAGCACGGCGCCGTGATCGCCGGGAACAGCGTCACCGACAACAACGCCTCCGACACCCCCGAACAGGCCGACGGCGGCTTCGGCATCGGCATCGGGATCGGCGGCGGCACCGCGAACCGGGTGGAGCGCAACCTGGTCAGGGGCAACCGCTCGGCCGGCGTCATCATCACCGACCCGCCCGGCCACCCGGCCGGTGGCAACCGGATCCAGGGCAACCGCACCGAGGGCAACGGCGCCGACCTGGTCCTCGCCTCGGCCGACCCCGGCAACTGCTTCGGCGGCAACCAGCCCGCCACCCAGAGCCCCGACGATCTGGAGGCCCTCGCCGCCTGCGACGCCCGGAGCCGCAGCCCGCTCGCCGCCGGCCGCGCGGCCCCGGTCCAGGCCCCGCCCGGGGTCCCCTTCAACCAGGTGCCGGCCCCGCCCGCCCAGCCGTCCCTGCCCGACCCCGGCGCCCCCGGCCGTCCGGCCACCGGCCTGCCCGGCCAGGTCGACCCGGACGCCTACCCGCTCCCCGCGACCGCCGACGCCGTACCCGCCGGGCACTGAGCCGGCGACCGCCGCGCCCCGAACGGGCGGGACGCAGCACGCCGAGCGCTGCGGGCCCGCCCGGCTCCCGGGGTCCGGCTTCGAACTCCGCCCCCGGCCCGACGGCCGCCGCTCAGCCCCGCCGGAGCAGCGCGGAGGGGTTCACCGCCTCCACGGCGGTGACCAGCGGAGCCAGTTCGGGGTTGCGGGCAGCCTCGGCGAGGGCCTCGCGCAGGGCGGCGTCGTTGGTCGGCCGGGCCTCCTCCAGGAGCCGCAGGCCGTCCTCGCTGACGTCGGTGTAGATGCCGCGGCGGTCGGTCGGGCACAGGTAGCGGGAGAGCAGGCCGCGGTCCTCCAGCCGGGAGACCAGCCGGGTGGTGGCGCTCTGGCTGAGCACGACCGCGTCGGCCACCTGCTTCATCTGGAGGTGCCCGCCCTCGCCGTCGTGCTGGCGGCTGAGCACGTCGAGCAGCGAGTACTCGCGCACGCTCAGTTCGTGCTTGGACTGCAGGGCTCGCTCGATGTGCGCCTCGATCCGGCCGTAGAGGACGTAGAGGGCGGCCCATCCGTTGGCGAGGGCGGTCAGCGCGGGATCCGTGGCGGTCATCGACCCGGGTCTCCTTCCAGATGCGAGCAGTACTCCAGGATAAGCCTTGACATGAAATATTTCCCCTAGCACATAAAACGCTCATGCAAGCGATGGGAGCGAAGGAGTGGCCGGTCGAATGCCGAGGGCGAATGCCCGCACTTGCAACTATCGCGCGTATGCAACTATTGTCGAGGCTCGTAAGGCGCACTAGCAATCGCACGGAGGTCGCGCCATGCCCCTCGCACTTCTCGCCCTGGCCATCGGGGCCTTCGGGATCGGGACCACCGAGTTCGTGATCATGGGTCTACTGCCCCAGATCGCGGGTGACTACGGCGTGTCCGTCCCCACCGCCGGACTGCTGGTCACCGGCTACGCGCTCGGCGTGGTCATCGGCGCTCCGCTGATGACCGTCCTGGGCACCCGGATCAGCCGCAAGACCATGCTCATGCTGCTGATGGCCCTGTTCACGGTCGGCAACCTGCTCTCCGCCGTCGCCCCGAGCTTCCCCCTGATGCTCGCCGGGCGGATCGTGACCTCGCTGGCCCACGGCGCGTTCTTCGGCATCGGCTCGGTCGTCGCCGCCGAACTCGTCGCCCCGCGGAAGAAGGCCGGCGCCATCGCCACCATGTTCACCGGGCTGACCGTCGCCAACGTCGTCGGCGTCCCGCTGGGCACCTTCGTCGGCCAGGCCGTCGGGTGGCGCACCACCTTCACCGCCGTCGCCGGCCTGGGCCTCCTCGGCCTGCTCGGCATCGCCAGGCTCGTCCCCGCGCTGCCCCGCCCCGCGGGCGCCCGCCTGCGCCGCGAGCTGACCGCCTTCCGCAATCCCCAGGTCCTGCTCGCCATGGCGATGACCGTCCTGGGCTTCGGCGGGGTGTTCGCCGCGATCACCTACATCGCCCCGATGATGACCCACGTGGCCGGCTACTCCGACGGCGCCGTCACCTGGCTGCTCGTCCTGTTCGGCGCCGGCATGTTCCTCGGCAACCTGCTCGGCGGCAGGTTCGCCGACCGCCACCTGATGCCGATGCTCTACGCCACCCTCGGGGGCCTGGCCCTCGTCCTGGCCCTGTTCACCCTCACCGCCCACGACAGGTTCGCCGCCGCCGCCACCATCCTGCTCGTCGGCGCCCTCGGCTTCGCCACCGTCCCCCCGCTGCAGAAACGCGTCCTCGACCAGGCCCACGGCGCCCCCACTCTCGCCTCGGCCGTCAACATCGGCGCCTTCAACCTCGGCAACGCCCTCGCGGCCTGGCTCGGCGGAACCGTCATCAGCGCCGGCCTCGGCTACACCGCCCCCAACTGGGTCGGCGCCCTCCTCGCCGCCGCCGCGCTCGTCCTCGCCTTCTGGTCCGCCGCCATGGAACGCCGCGACCGCACCCCCGCCACGGTCCTCGACGAGGCACCGCGGATCCCCGCCCACCACTGAACCCCCTTACCTCCCCCGGAGAAGCACCACCATGAGCACCACCGCCGTCACCCCCCTCACCACCACCGACGCCGAGACCCTGGTCGAGGCCGCCCGCGCCGCCGCCGAGTCGGCCGGGGTGACCGTCAGCGTCACCGTCCTGGACGCCGGCGGGAACCTGCTGGCCTTCCGCCGCGACGACCGCGCCGTCCTGATCTCCGGCGAGACCAGCACCCGCAAGGCCTACACCGCGCTCCAACTCGACGCGCCGACCGCCGACCTGGTCGACCTCGTCAAGCCGGACGGCCCGTTCCACTCCCTGCCGACCGCCCTGGACCGCCCGCTGCTGTTCATCGCCGGCGGCGTGCCGGTCCACCGCGACGGCCGGCTGATCGGCGCCCTCGGCATCGGCGGCGGCGCCCCGGAGCAGGACCACGGCTTCGCCACCGCCGCCCTGCGGACCCTCGCCGGCTGAACGTCCCGTACTCTGCCCGACCACAACTCGGCCGTGCGGCATGATCGGTACGGATCGCCCGCCGACCGAGGAGCCCGGATGAACCGCACCCCGCGCACAGCCGCCCTGGCCGCACTGGCCGCACTGGCCCTGCTCGCCACCGCCGGCTGCGCGGCCACCACCGCCCGGGCCAAGGACCACCCGACCGCCGGTTCCGCCACCGCCGCGCCCGTACCGGGCGGAGCGGCGGCCTGGACCGGCGGTTTCCGGGACTACGGCACTCCGCAGTGGCGCCGGGCCTGGGGCGTGGCCGACCAGGGCGCCTGGGGCGCGGCCGACTTCGGCACCGTCGCGAACCCGGCCGCCCCCGGCGGCGGCCCGGCGCTGCGGGTGACGTACGGCGCGGGCTCCTCCGCCAACTCCTGCACCGACTGCCCCAACCCGGGCGGCGGACAGTTCTACACCGACCTGAACGCCCTCGGCCTGTCCGCGCTCGCCCAGGGCCGCACCCTGGACCTCAAGTACTCCGTCCGGTTCCCCGCCGGCCGCGACTGGGGCAGGGCCGGCAAGCTGCCCGGCCTGTACGGCGGCAGGATCGGCGAGGAGTCCGGCGGCGACCACGGCGCCGGCTGGTCCACCCGCTACATGTGGCGGGCCGCCAAGGGCAGCCCCGACAACGGCGAGGTCTACCTCTACACTCCGAGCAACTCCGGCCCCACCGGCTACGGCGTGGACGAGGGCCTGGGCGACTGGCACTTCCAGGCCGACGACCGCTGGCACACCGTCGAACAGCTGGTGGACCGCGGCACCGGCGACATCACCGTCTGGTACGACGGCCGCCGGGTGCACGCCGCCAGGGGCACCGCCTCCGGCATCGGCTCGATCCCCTTCGGCGGGGTGCTGTTCTCCACCTTCTACGGCGGCCACGACACCAGTTGGGGCCCCGCGAGCACCCAGCAGGCGTACTTCGCCGACTTCTCGCTCTCCGCCGGCGTCCAGCACTGATGGACGGCTGGATCGGCGAACTGCTGCTGGGGCTGGTGGTGCTGCTCGGCGCCACCGTCCAGCGACTGGCCGGGATCGGCTTCGCCCTGGTCGCGGCGCCCGTCCTGGTGCTGCTGCTCGGTCCGAACAGCGGGGTGACGCTGGCGAACTTCGCCGCGCTGGCGATCAGCGCGGTCGGGCTGGCCGGGAGCTGGCGGCAGGTCCGGCCCGGGGCGATGCTGCCGCTGACGGCCGCGGCCGCCTGTACGGTGCCCGCCGGCGCCTGGGTGGCGGCGACGGTGCCCGCGCCGGAACTGCTGGCCGGCATCGGCGTGCTGGTCACCGCGGCCACCCTGCTGGTGATCCGCGGGGTGCGGGCGGCCGCACTGCGCGGGGTCGGCGGCGCGGTCGTGGCGGGGGCCACCAGCGGGCTGATGAACTCCGCGGCGGGGGTGGGCGGCCCGGCGGTCTCGCTCTACGCGGTGAACTCCGGCTGGACGGCCCGGGAGTTCGTGCCGAACGCCCAGCTGTACGGTGTGGTCGTGAACGCCCTCTCACTGGCGACCAAGGGCCTACCCCAACTGAGCTACCCCGCCTGGGGGTTGGTGACCGCGGCGCTGGCCGGCGGGGCGGTGGCCAGCCGGCTGCTGACCACCCGCGTGCCGGAGCGGCGCGCCCGGACGGTGGTTCTGGGGCTGGCTCTCGCAGGCGGACTGAGCACCCTCGTCAAGGGGGTTTCCGGACTCTGAGACTTCCGGCTGGGGATGCTCTGTGAAGGGGCGGCCAAATCTGTAGCGGTCATGCCATACTGCGTCGGTGACCTCAGCCAGCCCAGCGACACCCATGGACCGCACCAGGCCCCAACTGGGCCGGAAATTCGCCATGCTGTGGTCGGCTTCGTCGATCTCAGCGGTCGGCGACGGCATGCGGGACTCGTCGCTCCCGCTGCTCGCGCTGGCCATCTCGGACTCCCCGTCCTCGGTGTCCGTGGTCGCGGTGGCCGGATCGCTGCCCTGGCTGCTGACGGCCCTGGTCGGCGGGGTCGTCGCCGACCGCTTCGACCGCCGCCGGCTGATGTGGACGATCGACTTCGGACGCGCCGCCATCGTGCTGGGCTTCGCCGCCTGCGTCTTCTCCACCACCCCGCCGCTCGCCCTGCTCGCCGCCCTGGCCTTCGTCCTGGGCTGCGGCGAGACGGTGTTCGTCAACGCCGCCACCTCCGCCATCCCGGACGTGGTCAGCTCCGACCGGCTGGACGTCGCCAACGGCCGCCTCCAGGGCGGCCTGCTGGTCGGCCGGATGATCGGCCCGCTGGTCGGCACCACGCTGTTCGCCGTCGCCGCCGGCTACCCGTTCACCGTGGACGGCGCCTCCTTCGCGGTGGCCGCCGCCCTGGTCGCCGCGACCGGCCGTTCCGGCGCCCCCCGCGCGAAGTCCGACCGCCGGGTCATGGCCGAGGTCCGCGAGGGCGTCCGCTGGCTGTACCGGCACAAGCAGCTGCGCCTGGTCGCCTCGCTCTCCGCCCTGGCGGGCGGCGCGTCCGCACTCGGCATCACCATGATGGCGCTGCTGGTCACCCGGACCCTGGACGAACCCACCTGGGCGTACGGCGCCGTCCTCGCCAGCGGGGTGGGCGGCGGCACCGCGGCCAGCATGCTGGCCGGCCGGATCAGCCGGCGGATGGGCCGCCGGGCCCGCATCTCCCTCTCCTTCGTCCTGATGGGCTCGTCGCTGCTGCTGATGGGCCTGAGCCCCTCGGTGTTCGCGGTGGCGCCGCTGTTCGCCCTCGGCAACTTCGGGGTGGTGACCTGGAACGTCCAGGCGATCTCGCTGCGCCAGCAGACCGTGCCGAAGGAGCTGCTCGGCCGGGTCAACAGCTGCTACCTGATGCTGACCCGGATCGGGATGTTGATCGGCGCCGCCCTGAGCGGATGGATCGGGGCCACCGTCAGCGTCCGCGCCCCGATCGTCATCGCCGGCGCCCTGATCCTCGCCGCCCTGATCGCCATCCCGCGGCTGGGCGACCTCGAACCCGCCCCGGCGCCGGCCCCGGAGGAGCTGACGGTCTAGGTGTCCTGCCCGCGGCGCCGGCGCCGCGGGCGGTGGTCATGAGCGCACCTGCGCACGGGCCTACCATGGCGCAATGAGCTCCGGCGCCGATCTGGCAGATGCACACCGCTCGCAGCAGCGGGCCGAGGCGCGGCTGGACGTGGCCGCGTCCGTACTCGCCCTGCTGGCCGACCGCACCCGCCTGGCGCTGCTGGAGCGGCTCGGACGGGGCGAGGCGGACGTGACCACGCTGACCGAGGCGACCGGCGCCGCCCGGCCGTCGGTCAGCCAGCACCTGGCCAAGCTGCGCCTCGCCGGGCTGGTCGCCACCCGCAAGGACGGCCGACGGGTGGTCTACTCGCTGCGGCACGGGCACCTGCGCCGGCTCGTGGACGAGGCGCTGAACGTCGCCGACCACCAGATCGCCCACCTGCCGCCGCACGACTGACCCCGGCCGCCCTCCCCTTTGGAGCCGTTCGCCCCGCCCAATAGGTGCACACGTACGCACGCATTAACTATGATGAGTCCGTATCCCCTCATCGCCGCCCCGGGACGGGCCCATGCTGACCGTGCTGCGCAACCGCACCTACCGCCACCTGTTCACCGCCCAGGTCGTGGCCCTGGTCGGCACCGGCCTGGCCACCGTGGCGCTCTCGCTACTGGCGTACTCGATCGCCGGAAGCAACGCCTCGGCCGTGCTCGGCACCGCCCTGGCGATCAAGATGGTCGCCTACGTGACCATCGCGCCGATCGCCGGAGCCCTCGCCGGGCGGGTACCCCGGCGCACCCTGATGGTCGGCATGGACCTCACCCGGGCCGCCGTCGCCCTCGCGCTGCCCTTCGTCGACCAGGTGTGGCAGATCTACGTCCTGATCTTCCTGCTCCAGGCCGCCTCCGCCGCCTTCACCCCGACCTTCCAGGCCACCGTCCCGGACGTGCTGCCCGCGGAACGCGACTACACCCAGGCGCTGTCGATGTCCCGGCTGGCCTACGACTTCGAGTCGCTCTTCAGCCCGGCCCTGGCCGCACTGCTGCTCTCAGTGGTCTCCTACGACTGGCTGTTCGCCGGGACGACGGCCGGCTTCCTCGCCTCCGCCGCCCTGGTCGTCTCGGCGGTCCTCCCCAAGCCCAAGCCGGTCGAACGCGGCGGCGGCCTCTACCGCAAGGCCGCCTTCGGCACCCGGCTGTTCCGGGCCACCCCTCGACTGCGGGCCCTGCTCGCGCTGGACCTCGCCGTCGCCGCCGCGGGCGCGATCGTCTTCGTCGACACCGTCAACGTCGTCCGCGACCACTTCCACCGCCCGGCCGGAGCCGTCTCCCTGGCCCTCGGCGCGTACGGCGTCGGCTCGATGCTCGCCGCGGTGCTGCTGCCCCGGCTGCTGGCCCGGGTCGGCGACCGGTCCGTCATGCTGCCCGCCGCCTTCGCCCTGCCCTGCGTGCTCGCCGCCGTCGCCGCGATCACCGCCGCCCCGGCCGGCACCGGCAGCTGGTTCGCCCTGCTCGCCACCTGGGCCCTGGTCGGCGCCGCCGGCTCCGCCGTCCTCACCCCGGGCGGCCGGGTCATCCGCCGCTCCGCCGCCGACCCCGACCTGCCCGCCGCCTTCGCCGCCCAGTTCTCGCTGTCCCACGGCTGCTGGCTGCTCACCTACCCGCTGGCCGGCTGGCTCGCCGCCGGCGCCGGCCTCCCGGCCACCGCCGTCGTCCTGGGCGCGCTCGCCCTCGCCGCCACCGTCACCGCCACCACCCTCTGGCCCGCCCGGGATCCGGACGCCCTCAGCCACCTCCACACCGACCTGCCCGCCGGCCACCCCCACCTCGCCGACGCCCACCCCACCGGCGGCGGCGCCTGGCAGCACGGCCATCACTACGTCATCGACCAGCACCACCCCAGCTGGCCCCGCCACCGCCCGGCCCTCGGCTGACGCCGCCCGCGGCCGCGCCGCGCACGACGTCGCCGGCGGAGCCGCTACCCCCGGGTCACCGGAATCCGGTGCTCGGCCAGCGCCGCGACCAGCCGCTCCGGGTCGTCGGGGGTGATGACCGGCTTGACCCGCGCCCCGAGGTCGAGGACGAAGGCGACGCTCTTGTCCACCCGCCCGGGATCGAGGTTGAAGTAGTGCACGAAGTCCCCGGACCCCCAGATCCGCCAGCGCCCGCCGATCCTGCTCAGCGGCACCTGCTGCAGTCCGCGGATCCGCCCGTACGGGATCCGCTTGGCGGAGGCGAGCGGGAAGTAGTACCGGCGAATCACGAGCTCACGCGCGGTGCACGTCACCAGACCGTCGTTGTACATGCGGGCCAGGCTAACCTGGGGCCCTGCCCGACGCCCGGTCATCGGACGTCCGTCCGGACAGGTCCGCCCGTACGCCGCAACGGGGGGCCGCCGTGCGCCCCGTCCGCTCAGCCGCCGGCCCGCAGGTAGTGCCCCCAGTAGCCCTGCCAGGGTCCGTAGTGCTCGGCCAGCCGCCGGAACTCCGCCTCGTCGACCGGCCGCCGGTAGACCCGCTGGAGGGCCCGGCCCATCTCCTTGTCCAGCTCGATCCGCTCCATCCGCCCGAGCCCGCGGATCAGCAGGAAGGAGGCCGACCAGTCGCCGATCCCGGGCAGCGTCAGCAGTTGCTCGCGGACCTCCTGGTACGGCCCGGTGCGCAGGAAGTGCTCGTCCAGCCCGGCCCACAGCCGCACCGAGCGGTGGAGGTAGCCCGCCTTGCGCGGGTTGCCGATCAGGGCCAGCAGCTCGCCCTCGTCGAAGCGGGCCAGCTGTTCGACGTCCGGGAAGGCCCACAGCCGTTCGGTGCCCACGTCGATCCGGTTGCCGACCGCCTCGACCAGTGCCCGCTTCATCTGCCGGGCCACCGGCGTCGGCGTGCGCTGGCACAGGATCGCCCAGCAGAGCAGCTCGAACGGCGAGGGGAACCTGACCTGGTGGTAGCCGTGCAGCCGGTCCACCACCCGGGCGAAGGGCTCGTCCTGCCGGGCCAGCCGGTAGAACTCGGCCAGGTCGTCGGACAGCCCGAGGTAGCAGTCGAGCCGCTCGGTGACGGCCCGCAGCACCTCCTCGGTGACCGGCCGCTCCGCGGCCAGCCGGCCGACCAGCCCGGGCGCCCCCGCCGCTGCCGTGAGCCGTACGCCCACGGTCGCCCCGGCCTCCCGCACGGCCAGGGTGAGCGCGGCCTGCGCGGTGCCCTGCTGCCCGGCCATCGCCGGGAAGGAGCCGATGAACCCGAGCGAGGCCCGGAAGTCGAACGGCTCCCGGGCGGGCAGCCGGATGTCCGTCAGGTACAGGCGAGGCGCGTCCGCCGTCATGCGCCCATCCGCCCACGGTCACCGTCGGTGGCCCCGGGAGCGAGCGAGCCGGAGAGCGCGTTCAGCACGGCGAGCGCGTCGCCGCGCGGCACGGGCGCGAAGAACCGGGCATCGGCCTCCTCCACCGCGTACATCGCCCGCTCCCGCAGCGCCTCCCCGGCCTCCGTCACCCGCACCCGCTTGGCCCGGCTGTCCGCCGGATCCGGGACCCGCTCCACCAGCCCCTTCCCCTCCAGCGTGCGCAGCACCTGACTGGTCATCATCGGGTCCGTCCCGGAGTGCTCCGCCAGCCGCCGCTGCGTCGGCGGCCCCTCGTCCGCCCCGAGCCACCACGCCCCGGCCAGCAGCACGAACTGCACGTGCGTCAGGTCGTACGGCCTGAGCGCGGCCGCCAGCTCCCGCTGCCACGCCAACGTCACGCGCCACAGCAGGAACCCGGGGCTCTCCGTCGGCCTCCCCGCCCGCTCGAACCCGCCCTCGGCCACCGACTCCTCCACGGGCCACCCCCTCCTCCGATTTAGTATGCGCATTTACTATATCGGCCGAAGGCCCGGTCCGTCCCGGCCGCCGGGCCCGGCGGTGCTACGCGACGCGGGCGGCGCGCCCGGGCGTCCGGCGGCGGCCGGAGGAGTCCTGGTCGTCGCGGCCGGTGGCGGCCCGGGTGTCGCCGACGGCGTGGGCGGGGCGGCCGCGGCGGTCGCGGCTCGTGAACGGGCTGCGGCGCGGCCGCTCGACGACGGGGTCCGGGATCACGGTGGGGATGCCGCTGGGCACGCGGGCGCCGGTGATCCGGGCCAGGTCCTCGTCGCCGGCGCTGACCCTGGTGGTGACGGGGGTGATGCCGGCCGTCGTCATCATGCGGGCCGTTGCGCGGCGCTGGTTGGGCAGCACCAGCGTGACGACGGTGCCGGACTCGCCGGCCCTGGCGGTGCGACCGCCCCGGTGGAGGTAGTCCTTGTGGTCGCCCGGCGGGTCCACGTTGACCACCAGGTCGAGCCCGTCGACGTGGATGCCGCGGGCGGCGACGTTGGTCGCGATCAACGCGGTCACCGCGCCGGTGCGGAACTGCTCCAGGGTGCGGGTGCGCTGCGGCTGGGACTTGCCGCCGTGCAGGGCCGCGGCCTTCACGCCGTTCGCGAGCAGGTCCTCCACCAGGCGGTCCGCGTCGTGCTTGGTGTCGATGAACATGATCACCCTGCCGTCGCGGGACGCGATGTGGGCGATCGTGGCGTTCTTGTCGAAGTTCTGCACGTGCAGCACGTGGTGCTCCATGGTGCCGACCGCTCCCGCGGACGGGTCCACCGAGTGGGTGACCGGATCCTTGAGAAAGCGCCGCACCAGGCGGTCGACGTTGCGGTCCAGAGTGGCGGAGAACAGCATGGTCTGGCCGCCTTCGGCGACCTGGTCGAGGAGCTCGGTGACCTGCGGCAGGAAGCCCATGTCGGCCATCTGGTCCGCCTCGTCGAGCACCGTGACACCGACCCGCTCCAGCCGGCAGTCACCACGCTGGATCAGGTCCTTCAGCCGGCCCGGCGTGGCCACCACGACCTCCGCGCCGCGGTTCAGCAGCCAGGCCTGGCGACTCATCGACGTTCCGCCCACCACGGTCGCCATCCGCAGGCGCACGGCCCGGGCGTAGGGGGTGAGGGCCTCGGTGACCTGCTGCGCGAGCTCGCGGGTGGGGACCAGCACCACGGCCAGCGGACAGCGCGGCTCGGCCCGTTGCCCGGCGGTGCGGGCGAGCACGGCGAGGCCGAACGCGATGGTCTTGCCGGAGCCGGTCCGGCCCCGTCCCAGGAGGTCGCGGCCCGCCAGCGAGTTCGGCAGCGTCGCGGCCTGGATCGGGAACGGCTCGGTGACGCCCTGGCTGGTAAGCGCCGAGAGCAGCGCCTTCGGCATGTCCAGCTCGCCGAAGGACTCGACGGCCGGCAGGGCCGGCGTGGTGCTCACCGGCATCGCGAACTCCCCCTGCGCGGAGCCGCCTTGAGGGGCCCTCCGGCCGGAGGAGGGCCGGCCTCCGGCAGGCCGGTCGCCGTAGGAGGAGCCGCCACCGGAGCGGGAGCCGGCCGCGGAGCGGAAGTCGGCGTCGTGGTAGGAGGAGCGACTGGAGCGGGCCATGCGGAAGACCTTCCTCGGGGCGGCACGTCACGAGGAAGGCTCCGTGGCACGGGGCGCCGGACGGAGACCGCAAGGGAACGGGCCAGAAGTGTGACGGGCGGAGCGTGGACGGGCGGAACCGTTCGGCACGTCACCCGCGGTCGGCGCTCACCGCGGCGGGCGGGAGCGAAGAACCTGGAACCGTGAGCTGTCACGGCAGGGCGCCGATCCGGACGCGGCGCTGTGCGTCTCGCGTGGGGATGGCCGCGGTGGCGGAGCCAGGGGGGCCGGAACGGCCGGAGGGATGCGCCGTGGCGCGATGACCGAGGGGCCCGCACCGGGCACTTGTGCACCGTGGGGGCCCCTCGCTGCAAGGCACGTGCCACGGCAGAAGAAAAACAGCGGGCGAATGTTCTCGGCCATCGGGCCCATCTGGCCCTGCGTGAAGTCG
>NZ_JBHWDU010000065.1:0-46752 GCF_042734825.1 Kitasatospora sp. NPDC059648
GGGGGGGGGGGGGGGGGCGGGGCCGGGCGGGGGGGGCGGGGCGGGGGGGGGGCGGACCGCGGGGGTGAGGGGGTGGGGCCCGCGGGCGGCGCCCGGGCGGCCCGCACCTGGGGAGGTGGCCGGTCAGGAGAGCGTGACGTCGTCGTACTTGGTGGAGGTGGCGTCACCGGTCCAGTTATCGTCGTGGTTGACGAGGGTGAGGGTGTAGGAGTGTCCGGCAGTGACGGCGGCGGTCTTCTGCACCCAACCCGAAGACGAAACGCACGTCTTGGCGAGCACCGTGGTGGTCGTCCCGGTGGTGTTGTCCTTCAGGGTGGCCGTCGCCCAGTCGTAGGTGACGGTGTCCGGGCAGGTCACGTTGTACCAGAAGGACAGCGTGCTGGTGCCGGACGGCGCGGTGAAGGTCTGCGTGACGGACGAGTCACCGTTGGTCGGCGAGGTCGAGCCGAGCAGGGCGGCGTAACTGCCGCTGTGCGGGCCGCTGGTGGTCACGCCGGCGGCCGCGCCGCTTGCCGTCCAGCCGGACAGGCTGCCGGTCTCGAACCCGCCGTTGGTGACGCCGCCGGTCGGGCCGCCGGTGACCGTGAGGGCGTACGCGGCGCTGTGGGTGACGGAGGTGCCGGTGCCGGTGACGGTGATGTTGTACGTCCCGGACGGGGTGGAGGAGGAGGTGGTGACGGTCATCGTGGCCGAGCCGCCGGAGGTGACGGAGGCCGGGTTGAAGCTCGCGCTCGCCCCGGCCGGCAGGCCCGAGGCACTCAGGTTGACGGTCTGGGCGCTGCCCGAGGTGGTCCCGGTGGAGACCGTGCTGGTGGCTGAGGAGCCCGCGGCAACGCTGCCCGAGGCCGGGTTGAGCGACATCGAGAAGTCGTTCGCCGCGGTGCCGCAGCCGGGCAGGGTGAAGGAGGAGATGCGGGTCGCCCAGTTGAAGCTGCCGGTCGTCGGCTCGTACTCGTCGGTGTACCAGAAGGTGCAGTCGTCGACGGGGTCGACGGCCATCGAGGTGTAGTCGCCCCAGCGCGAGTAGGAGGTCTGCGAGCCGGCCCCGGTGATGGCCGTGACCTCGCCCTGCGTCATGGTGCCCGGCGCGTCGCCCGCGAGCCGCCCGGTGTAGCGGATGGACGGGTGGGTGCTGGAGGAGGACTGGGAGTAGCCGAGGGCGGTGTTGCCGGCCTTGTCCTGGGCGATCGAGCCCATCCAGCGGTAGGTGGAGTCCGGCGCGTAGGTGCCCTGCTGGTAGACGGTCGGGTTGCCGCCCGACATGCGCAGCTCGTACCACCGGGAGCCCACTGAACTCCCGGCGGTGACCGAGTGGTTGACGACCATCGACTCGTGGTCGCCGTAGTTGCGGTACGCCAGGCGGAACATCACCCGGTCGGAGAGCGAGTCCAGCTGCTGGGTGGTGCCGCCCTGCGGGATACAGGTGCCAGAGGTGCCGCAGGCGGTGGTGTAGGCGGCGACGGTGAGCGAAGTCGGCCCGGTGAAAGTGGAGTTAGCCGGGGTCGCCCAGTCGACGTGGAATTTCCAGTACGCCAGCGAGGTCGCCGTGGTTCCCAAGCCCACCAGCGTCGCGGGCTCACCGGCCGGCGGCGCCGTCGCACCGTCCAGGTCGGAGGCGAGCAGCCCGCCGTAGGAGGACGAGGTGGTGTAGCACTGCTGGGTGGCGGCGGCGCCGGTCAGCATGCTCGCGCGGTCCATCGCGCAGGCCTGGGCGTTCAGGAAGGAGCCCGCCGGGGTGAACATGTTGTAGGTGACGTAGTAGCCGTCCGGCCACACCGAGAGCTTCGGATAGTCCGGGAAGTTGGCGAACTGGTACGCGTACCGGTTGTACGTCCCGGTCGCGTCCGCGCTCGTGGAGACGGCCATGCACTCGAAGTACGGGCCGGCGGAGGACGAGACGTTCGCGAACTGGGTGACCACCCAGCGGCTCGCCAGCGTGTCCCAACGCACCACCGCGTCACCGTCGTTGGTGGACTGGCAGTAGCCGCCGAAGCCGGACCACAGGGTGCTGGTGTTGGTCGGGGCGAGGATCGTGGCGCCCGTCTTGGAGTACACGGCGTAGGCGGTGTTCACCGTCTCCACGATCTGGGTGGAGCCGACGGCGGCGTTCGGGTCCGGCGGCACACCCGTCACGGAGTAGTTCGCCGATCCGATCCCGTCGAAGCTCGCGCCGGTGGACGGGACGGACGGCCCGCCGGGCGTGCGCTGCACCACCGGGTCGGGGACGTGCGAGGCCGGCGGGTGCGGCAGCCGCTCCTCGTGGTCCTTGCCCTTGTGCTTCGGGCCGGGCGCGATGGTGGCGACCGCCGCCAGGTCCCGCAGCGGAGCGGAGGTGTCGTGGTGGACGGCGGCACCGGAGTCGGCGGACTGCCCGGCGGGCGGGGCCGCCGGGGCCGCCTGCGCGGGGGAAGTCCCTAGCCAGAGGCCGGGCAGCGCGGCGAAGAGGGCCGCCAGCGCGGCGGTCCGTCCTCTTCGCGCGGTTCGCAGGAGCGAGCGTGACACTGAACATCCTTTCGACAGCCGGGAATCGCCCGACAGGTGAGGGGGTGAAGGACGTTCACGCAGAAGTGCGCGCGTGTTCGCAACTCGGAAGTGTGAAGGCGGACATGACATCGCACAAGATGTGCGACCAAAACTCACGCGGCGGCAACTCGCCGGTTACCCGCCTTATGGCACAAGGGCGTTGACGCAACGGACGAGCGCCACGCCGACATCCGCCAAGGCCACGAAGGTCACGAGCACCGCCCCGGCGGCCGGCCACGCCCGGCACCAGCGGCTCGCCGGACGCTCCCCGTTCAGCGCGGCCACCCGCGCAGTGACCTGGTGGCGCAGGTAGGTCAGGGCCGGGGGCGGCGCGGGCAGGTCGGCGGTGGCGAGGGCCGCCCGGGCAAGCGAACGCATGGCGAGCCGACGTGAGCCGACCCGCTCTGCGGCGACCTCGTCCGCCCAGCGCTCGATGCAGAACGCGATCTCGTCCCGGAGCCGGGCGAGCAGGGGATTGATCGCGACGGCGATCTGCGCCACGGCGGCGTACCGATGGTGTCGATGCGTCAGATGTGCTCGTTCATGGGCGAGCAGGACGGCGCGCTCCTCGGCGGACAGCGTGCGCAGCATCCCGGTGGTCACCACGATCCGCCCCGGCCTGCCGGGCAGGGCATAGGCATCCGCGCGGTCGTCGGTCACCACGATCAGGTCGCCCGCAGCCGGAGCCCCGCGCACCACCCCCAGGGCCCGCCTCGCGGTCGCATGCCGCCGCCACGCGAACGACAGGCGCACCGCGACGACGCCGAGCACGACCGCGGCCAGCATGCCGAGGCCCCCCGGAACCGGATCGGCCGCCGCCAGCACCCGCGGATCTCCGTCCAGGCGCGACCGCACCTGCGGGACGTTCATCAGCCCCGCGAAGGCCAGGACGGACAGCCCCCACAGAGTGGCCGCCCCGGCCGTCGCGGCGAGACAGGTGAGCACCCGGACCTCAGCCGCCGGAGCGAGGTGGCGGGAGACCGCCGACCCCACCACCGCCAACGCGACAGGAGCGAGCAGCAGCAGGTGAACGGTGAAGTACACGGGCGGCTCCCCGCATCGCAGTCCTACTCGCCGGTGTCGAGCAGGTCTCGCAGTGCCCGTTCGTCCTCCGGATCGAGCCCGGCGACGAAGTGCTGAAGGACCGCCATGCGGTCGACGCCACGGGCCAGCGCCTGGTTCATCCGGGAGGCGACCTCGTCCGCCGGCCCCCGACGCGGCTCGTAGGCGTGCGCCCGGCCGGATCGCTCCCGGTCGAGCAGACCCTTGCCGTACAGTCGGCCCAGCACGGTGAGCACCGTCTTGTACACCAGCCCCGGATCGCCGAGCGCCTCATGGACCTGTGCGGCCGTCATCGGATGCTCCCCGGCCCACAGGACGCCCATCACCTCGGCCTCCAGCGCGCCGTGATCCCGTCGCTCGCTGCCCACGCTCCCCCTCCGTCCCACGCGGCACGACCAGCCTCCACCGCCGCCGACGGGACTCTGCCCGTCCACGGCGGTCGTCATGCGGCCACACCGTCCAGCGTGACGGGTCAGCCGCGGCCCGGACGCGTGAGCGCGAGCAGGAGGAGGGCTGCGGCCTGGATCGCGACGGAGACGGTGATCAGCACGGGGATCGAGTACGCGTAGAGGGCTCCGGCGAGTACGCCGCCGACCAGGGTCGCGCCTCCCACCACGGCGGCGAACAGGCCGTAGGCGGTGGCCCGGCGCCCGGGCGGGACGAGGTCGGCAACGGTGGCGCGCAGGGTCGATTCCTGGACGCCCATCGCGGCGCCCCACAGCAACGCGCCGGCCACGACCGCGGCGAGCGTGTCGGTGAAGGCCAGCACCGGGACGGCGGCGGCCAGCAGCGGCAACACCGTCAGGGTCCGGGCGCCGTACCGGTCGTAGGCCCAGCCGGTGGCCAGGGCGGCGACCGCGTCGGCGGCCATGGCCGCGGCGTACAGCACCGGCACGGCGGCGGGGGACAGCAGATGGCGTTCGACCACGTGGTAGGAGAGCACGCCGAACGTGGCGAAGCCGGCCAGGGTGGCGGCGCTGAAACCGGCGTACAGCCAGAAGGCGCGCGGCAAGGGCTGGGCGCCCGCCACCCCGGACCGGGCACCGGATGCTGCGGCCGGCTCGGGTGTGTCCGGGCTCTCGTACGCGGCCGGGTCCGGGACGCGAAGGCGCAGCCAGACGAGCAGGGCCAGGGCGGCGACGCCGGGCGCGGCCAGCACGCCGAGGGCGGGGGCGTAGTCGCCGCCGGTGACCGCGAGGACGCCGGCGACGGTGAGCGGGCCGATCAGTGCGCCGATCTGGTCCATCGCCTCGTGCACGGCGAAGCCCCGGCCGCGCCCGGTGGCGGCGGTCGCATGGGAGAGCAGGGTGTCCTTCGCCGGCGAGCGCACGGCCTTGCCGACGCGTTCGGCGATCACCAGCGCGCTTGCCACCCCCAGGGTGCCGGCCAGACCGAGGAAGGGGACGGTGACCACGGTCAGGGCGTAGCCGGCGATCGTCCAGGCCCAGAAGCGGCGGGTGCGGTCGGCCAGCGGCCCGGAGCCCAGGCGCAGGACGAGGGCGGCCGCCTCACCGACACCGGTGACGACGCCGACCACCAGGGCGGAGGCACCCAGCGAGGCCAGCAGCGGCCCGGTGACCGAACGGGCGCCCTCGTAGACGAAGTCCATCAGCAGGCTGACCGTGCCGAACGCCGTCACGAAGCGCCACGGCCGCATCCGTGGGGCACCGGTCCGGCCGGATGCCGGGTGGCTGGTGGTTGCGTTCACGCGGCGACCTCCACGGCGAGGGGCTCGCCGCTGCCGAGCACGATGTCGCTGATCACCCGCATGATTCACCAGTTCCTGACCGGCTCACGGCGCTCCCCGCTGGAGCAGGCCGGCTTTTGCCGTTCGCCGCTGAATGTAACAGTCGTTAGATTTTCTGAGCAACGCCGTCGAATCCCATTGACGGGGTACCCGCCGCGATGCCCCTCGCGCCGGCGGCGCCGCACGGCAGGAGAGACTGAGCGGGTGAGTGAAACCGTGACCTGGCTGCTCCTGGCCTACCGCGTCCCCAGCGAACCAAGCCGGCTGCGCGCCACCGTCTGGCGCCGGCTGAAAGCCCTCGGCGCGATCTACGTCCAGAACTCGGTGGCCGCCCTGCCCGAGGACCCGACGGCCGAACGCGCCCTGCGCGCGCTGCGCGCCGAGATCGGCCAGCTGGGCGGCACCGCCCAGCTGCTGCGCGCCGACGCCCTGGCCGGCGGGGCGGACCTGGTGGCGGCCTACAACACGGCCCGGGACGAGGAGTACACCGAGATCGTCGCGCGCTGCCGCGACTTCCTCGCCGAGATCGAGCGGGAGACGGCCGAGGAGCACTTCACGTACGGCGAGCTGGAGGAGAACGACGAGGACCTGACCAAGCTGCGCGGCTGGTTCGACAAGGTCGCCGCCCGCGACCGCCTCCGCGCATCCGGGCGCGAGGCCACCGTCCAGGCGCTCGCCGAGTGCGCGAAGGCACTCGACGGCTTCGCAGACGCCGTCTACGCCGCCGACACCGACGGAACCTGATCCCACAGAACGCACTTGTCGCCACGACAATGGATCTCCCAGGTCAGAGCAGGTTTTGGTGCCCCGGTGAGAGCGGGGTGAGTGCGGCGTTGCTCGACCGTCGATCCGCAGCGCGGGAGCATGAGCGTGGCAATTTCACACGAACCTCCTTTGGGGGCGATCACCATGCGCTCCGCAGCCCACACCGGGCACGTCTTCCGCCGGTGCGGCTGCCGCGACCACAACGGCAAGCAGTTCGGGGCCAGCTGCCCCAAGCTCGCCACCGAGCCCGATCACGGCACCTGGACCTTCTCTCTCGACCTCCCCTCCCCCAGTCGGCACCGCAACATCGCCCGCCGCGGCGGCTACCCCAGTGCCGAGACCGCCCGAACCGCCCTGCGCCGGATGATCGAAGGGCAGGCCGGCGGCTTCAACGCCGACCCCAACCAGACCATCGCCGACTACCTCACCTCCTGGCTCAAGGACAAGAAGCTCACCCTCAAGCCCACCACCTACGTCCGCTACCGCGATTACGTCACCAACGACCTGATCCCCGCCTTCGGTCAGGTCAGGCTCGACGATCTCGGCTACTCGCACATCGCCGCCTTCGTCCACACCCAACTCGACGCCGGACGCGGCAAAGTGACCGTCCACCGCTGCCTCGCCACGCTCTCCAGCGCCCTCGGCGACGCCGTCCGACACCACCGGCTCCCCTACAACCCGGCACGCCCGACCGTCATCCCGCGGCCCGCCGCAGCCGAACGTCAGATCTGGACCGTCCAGGACGCCATCCACTTCCTGCACTGTTGCCGCGCCGCCGATCCAGCCTTCGCCGACCTCATCGAGGTCCTCATCGGCACCGGCATCCGCAAAGGCGAAGCTCTCGCCCTGCACTGGAACGACGTGCACCTGCCCGAGCGTGTCCTCTACGTCCGCTACACGCTCTCCGCCGTCGACAACAACCACCTGATCCTCACCACGCCCAAGACCCGCAGCAGCAAGGGCTGGGTCGCCATCTCCCCGCGTGTCGCCGTCGCCCTGCGTCACCGGGCCGAGGCAAAGAGCCCCTCACCCGCCCGATCGATCCGCGGCGGCTTCGTCTTCCACCGCCCCGACGGACGCCCTCTCCACCCCGAATACGTTCTCAACCACTTCCACTACCTCTGCCGTGAGTTCGTCGTCCCCCGCACCACCATCCACGACCTACGCCACCTCGCGGCGACCATCTCGATCACCGCCGGGGTGCCCCTCACCGTCGTCTCCAAGACCCTGCGGCACGCCACCCTGTCCATCACCGCGAACATCTACGGCCATCTGACCACCCAGGCCGCCCGTGACGCCGTCGACACCATCGACCACGCCCTCACCACAGCCGACCAGAGCCCTGCCCCTGTCCAGCTCCAGAGCCGGAGAACACACCGAACTCACCCGGCCCACAGCCCCGGACAGATCACCACGATCAACTACCCAGCGCAGAAGGCGAGCTGAGCCCCGCCCGTTGAGGGCGACGGGAATTCACCCGCAATCGGCGATATCACAATGCACTCACAAGGCCCGGAAAACGCGTCAAGGCCGCTTCCGCATCACTGCGGAAAAGGCCTCCGACCTGCGAAAACGCCGGTCGGGACGACAGGATTTGAACCTGCCACCCCTTGACCCCCAGGAAAGGGCATGACTGGCTGTCCGTTCAGTCCAGAACCCGCAGGTCGGGGCCTACCTCGTCCACCACGCATGACGCCCAATAACACCTCATGACGCCCAGTCGGTGAGAGGCGCGTGAGAGGCACCTGACGGCCGAGGCTTCGAGAGTGACTTGCTTCACAGTCGCATGATGTCGGTCTCCCGCTCTATCCGGTCGAGCAGGTGGGCAAGGTGGTCCAGGTCCTCCGGGGTCCGGCGCAGCGCCGCGTATCCGGGCCACCTTCTACTGCCTGGTACGCAACCCGTCGGGACTGAGCAGCGAGGGCTTCGCCAAGCGGCTGCTGGAGGACGCCCGCGTCCTCGGTATTCCGGCGACCGGTTTCGGTCCGGGTGGCGAGGGATTCGTCCGGCTGACCGTCTGCACCAGCGAAGCGCACCCTACCGAGGCCGTGCGGCGGATCGGCGTACTGAACTGGTGACGGGCCACACCGTGACTGCCGTGACCGCCGCGTCGGCCGTGCAGCCGCCGGAGCGGCCGAGCGGAGAACGCCATCGGTCCGGGACGCCGTGCCTTCGCCCGCCGTATCCGGTCGAGTAGCCGTCGAGTGCCGCCGTCCTCGGCGGTCCAGCGGTTCTACCAGGTATCCCAGGCACCGCTCCTGGAGATCGTGACGGCGAACGCGTTCGCGCAGCAGACAGGGCCTGCCCGTGTGACGAGACACGTCGAAGCCGACTACCTGATGAGCGTGGAAAGTCGGCAGCTCCGCAGCGCAACAGGCCGCGCGGCGACCGCTTTCGGCGGCAGCGTGGTGACAGCGACCAGCGACCGCTACGTGGGCGTCGAGGAAGTCCGCGGCGGCGCTCGGGTGCAGGCCCAAGGAGTCGAGCACAGGCCGCACCAAGGCGTCGCGAACGCCCGCCCGCTCCGCGCCCTTCCTCAGCCGATCGACAGCCCCGAACCCGATCGACAGCCCCGAGCAAATCGCTCGTCTCGGCACACGCCGCACCGAGCGACTCGGCGGGCTGCTCCACGACCACCAACATGCTTCCCGATCAGGCCGGATGAGGTTTTCGACCAGGACACGATCACCTGACCCGGGAGCAGGCCGGCCCGGAACAGCCGTCGAGGGCATGAGGTCACCTGGCGGGTGCGGCCGATCTCCATGCCCGCCACCCTACGCGGTCGCTGCGCGCCGGTTCGGGCACGATCCCGCCGCGCGCGCAACTGCCGCTCGGTGCAGGAATGGTAGGGAAAACCCGACCACCGGTTCTCGACCTGGCTGTCATGACGTCACATCCCTGCGGAAGCTGCAATGGAGGCGTGCTCACTCACCAGGCCCCCCGGGCTACGGGAGTGGTCGGGCAGAGGTGGCTCTGGTGTGCCGGATGGCTCGTAGCCGCCACCTGGGCCGCCACGTTCCCCCTCGTCTCCTCCCTCGGACCGCACCGGACCTGGGGTACCGTCGCCGCGGTCGGCTACCTCGGCGCGGCGGTCGCCGTCCTGCTGCCGTCGCGGCGGGACGCCCGGGTCGTATCGGCCGCACTCGCGCTCGCCGGTGCGGCCGTCCTGCCACTGCTCCTGCTGGTGCACACCGGGGCGGCCCAGAGCGAGGTCGGGGTGATCGAGCGCTCCGGCTCGTTGCTGCTGCACGAGGTGTCCCCGTACCTCGACGATCCCCGCACGGTGGACGAGGTGACGCCCTATCTGCCGGGGATGGCGCTGCTCGGGCTGCCCCGGGCGGTGCTCGGCACCCAGGGACCGTTGGCGCGGGTGGCCGGCGACCCCCGGGTCTGGTGCGCGGCCGTGCTCCTGGCCGGCCTGTGGACCGCCCACCGGCTGCTTCGCGCCGCCGCGCCCGCCGGCGGCCGACGCTGGAACGCGGTGCCCCCGGGGACGGCGCTCGCCGCCCTGGTCGCCTCGCCGGTCGTGGCGCTGCCGCTCGCGGTCAGCGGCGTCGACCTCCCGCTGACCGGACTGCTCTGCCTGGCGCTCGCCCTGGCCGCAGCCGGACGGCCGACCGCCACCGGGCTGGTCCTGGCCGCCGCGTGCGCGATGAAGTGGACCTCCTGGCCTGCGGTCGCCGTCGCCGTCGCCCTGCTCGCCGCCACGGCCGGTCGGCGGGCCGCGGCCCGCTGCTCCGCCCTGGCACTGCTCGGCACCGCCGTCCTGGTGCTGCCCGCCGCGCTGCTCGCCCCCGGGCCCATGGTCAACCAGGTGCTGGCCTTCCCGCTCGGCCGCGGCGGGCTGCGGACCGAGGCCGCCAGCCCGCTGCCGGGCAAGCTGCTCGCCGACCTCGGTACAGCCGGCTGGGGCACGGCGGTCGCGCTCCTGCTGCTCGGCGGCCTGACCGTCGCCGTCTCGCTGGTGCGCCGGCCGCCCCGCGACCTGGTCGCCGCCGCCGACCGGCTGGCCCTCGGCCTGGGAGCAGCCTTCCTGCTGGCTCCGGCCAGCCGGTTCGGCTACCTCGCCCTGCCCGCCGTGCTGGCGATCTGGGCCCGCGTCATGCCTAAGTCCTGCCCGGCGGCCCCGCACCCGCTCCCGCTGCCCGGGCACGCGACCGAACCCACCCCCCGCACCTCCCAGTCCTCCCAGGAAGGAGGTGTCCGATGAGCCTCCACCCGGTGGACGCCACGGCACCGCTCGACACCACCGACCGACGGCACCCCGCCGCCGCGGCCCTTACCCGTACGACCGGGGCCCGGAGCCGTTCGACCGGGGCCCGCACCGCCACCGTAGCCACCGCCCTGCGCTGGGGCGGAACCCGGCTGCCCTTCGTCGAGGACGAGGTCGCCGGTCTGCGCCAGGTCGTCGCCCCCGGCGCCATCTGCCTGGACGTCGGCGCCGAGTACGGCCTCTACACCTGGGTGCTGTCCTCGCTGGTCGGCCCGGCCGGCCACGTCCACAGCGTGGAGCCGCTGCCCGGCCCGTCCCGCTGGCTGCGCACCGCCTCCCGGCTGCTGGGCACCCGCAACGTCACCGTGCACCGGTTCGCCCTCGGTGCGGAGGCGGGCCCAGGCACGCTCAGCCTGCCCAAGCGCCGCGGGCTCCCAGTACACGGCCGGACGTACCTCACCGAGGGCGCAGACGGCCCCGGGCCCAACGCCGAGTTCGCCGCGTCCGTGCGGGTGCCCACCCGGGTCGTCACCCTCGACCAGTTGGCGGAGCGGCTGCCCCTCACCCGGGACTCCTTCATCAAAGCCGATGTCGAGGGCGCCGAACTGGCTGTGCTCCGGGGCGGTGCCGCCACCCTGCTGCGCCACCGGCCGACGCTGCTGCTGGAGATCGAGGACCGGCACCTGCGCAAGTACGGGTCGCGCGCGGCGGACGTGCCGCGGCACCTGGAGCAGTACGGCTACCGGCCGCACCGCTGGTGGCGCGGCCGGTGGGCCCGGGTCTCGCAGGTCAGCGACGACTGCCGCAACTACCTGTTCACCGTCTGACCACCCCACCTGGATGCGAGGCACCGACTCCCATGGGCACCACGCTGATCGTCACCAACGACTTCCCGCCCCGGCAGGGCGGCATCGAGACCTTCGTACACGCAATGGCCGTGCGCGTCCCGGACAACGACGTGGTCGTCTACACCTCCAGTGAGCCGGGTGACGCCGCGTACGACGCCGCCCTTCCCTTCCCGGTGGTCCGGGACCCCAGCCGGACGCTGCTGCCCACCGCCCGGGTCACCCGCCGGGCGCTCGAAATCGCCCGCGCCCACGACAGCGACCGGGTCTGGTTCGGGGCCGCCGCACCGCTGGCCGCGATGGCGCCCGCGCTGCGCCGGGGCGGGATCGAGCGGATCGTCGCCACCACCCACGGCCACGAGATCTGGTGGGCCCGCGCCCCACTCGCGCGCCGGCTGCTGCGCCGGGTAGGCGACCACGTCGACGTCGTCACCTACCTCGGCGAGTACACCCGCCGCCGGATCGCCCCGGCGCTGGGTTCGCGGGCCCGGATGGTGCGGCTTGTCCCGGGCGTGGACGCCGGGGCGTTCCGGCCGTCGCCGGAGCACCGCCGGGTGATCCGCGAGCAGTACGGACTCGGCGAGGCCAAGGTGATCCTGTGCGTGTCCCGGCTGGTCCCCCGAAAGGGCCAGGACGCCCTGATCCGGGCGCTGCCGCTGATCCGCCGACAGGTCCCGGACGCCGTCCTGATGATCGTCGGGCACGGCCCCGACGAACCTCGGCTTCGCCGGATGGCAAGTCAACTCGCCCCGGGAGCCGTGGTGTTCGCCGACGGCCAGGACCACGGGTCGACGGCCTGGTACTACGCGGCGGCGGACGTCTTCGCCATGCCGTGCCGGACCAGGAAGGCCGGCCTGGAGGCAGAGGGGCTGGGCATCGTCTTCCTGGAGGCCGCGGCGAGCGGCCTGCCCGTAGTCGTCGGCGACTCGGGCGGCGCACCGGACACCGTGCTGGACGGCCGGACCGGCAGCGTGGTGGACGGCCGGGACGTGCCGGCTGTGGCCGACGCCGTCGCGACGGCTCTGCTGGACACCGACCGGGCCGGGGAGTTCGGGCGGCGCGGCCGGCAGTGGGTGTCCGAGCAGTGGTCCTGGGACGCCTCGGCGGAACAGCTCACCCGGCTTCTCACCCCTGGGGTGGAGCTGCGCTCCGTCACCGTCCCGCCGGTGGACTGACTACGACGGCGCGCCCCCGCCGCGCAGGTAGGCCAGGACGGCCAGGACCCGCCGGTTGCCCTCGACCGGGTCGAGGTTCAGCTTCATGAAGATGTTGCTGGAGTGCTTGACCACCGAGGCCTCGGTGACGGTCAGCCGCTGGGCGATCGACTGGTTGTTGAGCCCCTCCGCCATCAGCCCCAGCACCTCCCGCTCGCGCGGGGTCAGGCGCTTCAACGGCTCGTCGGCGGTCCGCTGCTGGAGCAGCACCCGCACCACCTCCGGGTCGAGGACGGTCTGCCCGCCCGCCACCCGTTCCAGCGCGTCGAGGAAGTCGGTGACCTCCCCGACCCGGTCCTTCAGCAGGTACCCGAGGCCGCCGTCGGTGGAGGCCTCGTTGCTGAACAACTGGGTCGCGTACGCCGTCGCCACGTACTGGGAGAGCACCAGGACCGGCAACCCCCGGTGCCGGAAGCGCAGTTCCACCGCGGCCTTCAGTCCCTCGTCCCGGAAGCCGGGCGGCATCCGCACGTCGGTGATGACGATGTCGGGCCGTTCAGCGTCGACCGCCGCCGCCAGCTCCTCGGCGTCGCCGACCGCGGCGACCACCCGGTGGCCGACCCGCCCCAGTAGCTCCACCAGGCCGGCCCGCAGCAGTACGGCGTCCTCGGCGAGCACTACACGGAGCACGGGACCTCCACACGCAGTTGGGTCGGCCCTCCGACCGGACTGGTCACGATGAGTCGTCCTCTCAGGATGGCCACCCGGTCGGCCAGCCCCTGCAGGCCGGCGCCGGCGGCGGGATCGGCCCCGCCGTGGCCGTTGTCGGTGACGAGCAGCACGAGCTTCTCGCCCTTGACGGAGGCGGCGACGGCGACCTCGTCCGCGCCGCTGTGCTTGGAGGCGTTGGTCAGTGCCTCGGTGATGGTGAAGTAGGCGGCCGTCTCCACCGCGGCGGGAAGCCGGTCCGGCAGGTCGATGTCGACGGTGACCGGGATCGGGTTGCGCAGTGCCAGCTCGGCGACCGCCGCGGGCAGCCCGTGATCGGTCAGCACCTGGGGATGGATGCCGCGCACGAGGGTGCGCAGCTGGTCCAGGGCCTGCTTGGCCTCGCCGCGGGCCCGGGTGACCAGTTCGGCCGCGGCCGGATTCTGCCCGCGCAGCTCCAGCTCGGCCAGCCCGAGGGTCATACTCAGGGCGACCAGCTGCTGCTGGGCGCCGTCGTGCAGGTCGCGCTCGATCCGGCGCCGCTCGGCCTCGAAGGCGTCCACCAACCGGGCGCGGGAGCGGGTGAGTTCGACGACCCGGCTGCCGAGGTCCTCGTCCCGCATCGCCAGCAGGAATTGTGCCGTCCGCACCTGGGCCCCGGCCAGCAGGCCCCCGGCGTAGGCGGAGAGCACCAGCCCGACCAGTCCGGCCACACTGCCGGGCAGGGCCGCGACCGGGTCCGAGATCGGGCGGCCGGGCATCAGCATCACGGTGTCCGGACTGATCGCCCACACGATCAGCGGCGTCGCCAGCAGGATCAGCGAGATGCCGAGCAGCGCGACGAAGCCGATGCCGCTGGCGGTGAACAGCACGGCCTGGATCAGCAGGTACGCCAGCTCGCGCCAGGTCGCCCGCTCCTTCAGCCGGGTCCGCAGCCAGGCCGTGGCGCCCGCGCCGGGCAGCGATCCGTGCGGGTCGGGCAGCGGGACGGGCTCGACCAGGAGCAGCCTGCGCCGCTCCAGCACGGCGAGCGGCACCCCGAGCACGGCCACCCCGGTCAGCACCACCAACCCGATCCCGACCACGGACAGCCCGACCCCGACGAACAGCAGCGCGGCCAGCACCACCAGCGAGGCGGCGCCCTGGACGGTGCCGGTCAGCAGGAACGCCCAGACGCGCAGCGGCCACCACGACCACAGGAAGCCCAGCGGCCGCCGGCGCATCGCCGCCCACACGGCAACCGTCATGCCGCTGCCCTCCCCGCTCGCGCACGAACCCTCGCGCCCGACTCTATCGGGCCGCCGCGCACCGGGGACGGTAGGGAAAACCCACCCACCCGGACTCCTCGCAGGCCCACTGCGTCCGCGCCCGCACTCTGGTGGACTGGGGGCATGTCACTGCTCACCGACATCCAGCTGCCCGCGGTCAACCTGGTCGGCGTCACCAAGAGCTATCCGGGCGCCACCGGGCCGGTCCTGGTGCTGCGCGAGGTCAGCCTGGGCTTCCCGCAGCGGGCCCTGACCGCGGTGATGGGGCCGTCCGGTTCCGGCAAGACCACGCTGCTCAACTGCGCGGCCGGGCTGGACCGGCCGGAGAGCGGCAAGGTGCTGCTCGGCGAGACCGACCTGGCGGCCTGCGACGAGCGGCAGCTGACCGAGGCGCGGCGCAGCCGGATCGGCTTCGTGTTCCAGCAGTTCAACCTGCTGCCGATGCTCACGGCTTTCGAGAACGTGGCGCTGCCGCTGCGGCTCCAGGGTCGCAAGGTCCGGCGGGCCGGCGTGATCGAGGCGCTGCGGATGGTGGGCCTGGCGGACCAGGCCGACCGTCGGCCGGCCCAGCTGTCCGGCGGTCAGCAGCGGCGGGTGGCGATCGCGCGGACGCTGGCGGCCGAACCGGAGATCATCTTCGCCGACGAGCCGACCGGATCCCTCGATCGGCGCAACGGCCGTCAGGTGATGCAGCTACTCCGGGACGCCGTGGACCACGAGGGCCGCACGATCGCCATGGTGACCCACGACCCGGCGGCGGCGGCCTGTGCCGACCGGGTGGTGTTCCTGTCCGACGGGCGGATCGTCGGCCGGCTGGATCACCCCACGGCCGAGGCGGTGGCTCACCAACTGAGCGTCTGGGAGCAGTGATGTGGCGGGTGTCGGTGCAATCGGTGCGCCACTACTGGGCGTTGTTCGTGGGGACGTTCGTGGCGCTGGCTTTGGGCGTCGCCTTGGTCGGGGTCTCCGCCTCGGCGCTGGCGGCCACCTGGGCGGTGCCACCGGTGGCCGCCTCCGGTATGGCCTCGGTGACGCCCACCGACCAGGCCGGCGGCTCGCACACGGTCACCACCGGCCAGGCCGACCTGGGCGGGGTGCAGAGCGTGCTGGCCATGGGCGGCGTGGTGTCGGGCTTCGTGACGGTGTTCGTGGTCGCGGGCACCTGTGCCTTCGGGATCGCCCTGCGACGGCGGGACATGGGGCTGCTGCGGCTGGTCGGCGCGGGCGGGCCTCAGGTGCGCCGGATGGTGCTGGGCGAGTCCTTCGTGGTGGCGGTGCCCGCCGCGGCGCTCGGCTGCGTGCTCGCGGCTGTGGCGACGCCGGCCACCGTCCGGGCGCTGAACGGGACCGGCCTGTCGCCGGTGGTGCTGGAAGTGGCCCGCCTCACCACAGCGGTTTACCCGAACACTGCCGGAAGAGCCTGAACACGGAAATGCGGGACCGCAGGAATTCAGTCACGCTCCGGAAAGTATTCGGTGAATTCTGCTGCGCCAAAATCGGTCAGGCGCCCGCAGCGGCCGCAGCGGCGAGGGAGTCGCCCGGACGGATCAGCGGGGCCCGTGGGCGCCCGCCCGCACAGCGGCGAACACCCGGCGCACGGTGAGCTCACTGACCATCGGCAAACCGCGACCCGGGCGGTGACCAGAAGGGTGTCGGCGATCCTGACCCCAACTCCCGGCATGGAGGCGAGAACCCGAAACAGAGGGTGTGCCTCCAGCAGTTCGCCGATCTAGGCTCCCACGACTCACCGCTGTCCGTGGACGGCGGCGAGCGAGCGGGCCAGGGAGAGCACGACCACATCCAGGGGGTGACATTGGGGATGACGACGGTCTGTTCGTCGAGCGCGGCGAAGATCTCGTCGACCAGGCGTTCAGCCATGCGGGGGCCTCGGGCCGTATCAGGGTCACGATTCTTCGTCGGTCGGCCTTGCGCGGCCCGGCCGGGAAGCCTTGCTGTCGAAGCAGATCGTGCCACACCGTCGACGAAGGCACCGATAGCCACATCGCATCGTCCGAATCCAAGACTTGGGCAGCCGATGAGCCTGTCGGCGCGCATGTGATCGGCGGAATGAAGCGTCAAGTACAAGCGTTTTAGCCAGAATCGCGATCACCGTCGACAACCATCAATCCCATTTGAGCAGCAGACAGATGAAACATGGGACGAATATGCAGATATATTCACCGGTGCACAATGCCGAGCAGCATCAGACGTCGGCGCAGGACCGTGGAAAACCGTGAGACGAATGTGAGAGGTACGCCCCTGAGCACGCCGAAGGCCGCTTCCTCCCGAAGGAGAAGACTGCCTCGCCGCCCGGGTCTTCGCGCGGCTCGCTCTGCTCTGCGCGTCTGTGCCGCTGCCAAGAACGCCAGGTACTCGTCCTGAGCGATGAGGTCGCGGGGCTGCGCCGAGAGGTCGCCGCTCCGAAGCCCGGTCGGCCGGACCGTGGCCTGCTGGCCGCGCTCATCCGGCTCCTGCCCCGGGTTCCGCAAGCTCGGCGCAGCCCGGCAGCCGCTCCCCACGGACTTCGGATAACCTGCCGGGTATGCCGCACCGCGCCATCCCGCGCCGCCCGGGCGGCCTTCTCGCCCTGGCCGCCGCGGACGCCTTGTGGGTCGATTTGACGGCTGGCAGTGCTGTGCCGACGGCTTCCGGGGCGTTCAGCCGCTCTCCTGCTGATCCCGGGGCCGGGTACGTACTGCTCGGCGGACGCGCGGTGGCGACGGTGAGAGAACCGGGCGGCCGGTGGAGCGTTGACGAGACCGACGTACGGCGGGCGGCGACGGAGCTGAACGCGGTCGAGGTGAACCGGGAGGACCTGGTCCGCGTCGGTCCTTTCCGCGGCCCCCTGAACCTGGGGCACAACGACCCGCCCACACTGCGGTGGCGTCAGCGCATCGCCCGGGAACAAACCCTCGCACAAGATCCCGGCAACCACGGGCACGCACCGAGGCACGACAGCGGCCAGCTGCACCACCTGGGCGGGATCGACTGGCGCCAGACCTTCGTGGAGCACACCCGCGACCGGACAGCGCGAACATGGTGGCTGCCACGGGCCGTGGTCAGGTTGCTGGACGCGGCCGAGCACACCGAAACCCAGTGGCTCCGAGCCGCACGGACCTGCCGGGAATGCGCGGCCGTCACCGACCGGCCCGGCCAGTGGCGCGTCCACACTGCCGACGGCCCGCAGACAATCTGCCCCGACTGCCGCACCACCGAGCTGTGCCCGTACAACGACGAGCTGGAAGGTCACCTGTATTCGACGCTCAGTAGGAAGCACGGCTTCTCCCGCAAGGTGGCCGAGTGGGGATGCGCCGTCTGCCGGACAGCACCAGCCGCCGCGCTCGACCACTGCCACGAACACGGCTACGTCCGCGCCCCCGTCTGCCAGTCCTGCAACACCCAGGAACGACCCGACCACCTGTACAGCAACGACGTACGCGTCGGCGAACGCTACACCCGCCTCTTCCACACCCACGCCGACACCTGGCTCCGCCACTGGCACCGCTGCCCCGGCTGCCGCGCCCGCACCACACTGCCGCTGCCACACCTGGCCGCATGGACCGCCCACACGGCCGGCCAGTCGCTGCGACCGACCCACCGCGCCCCTGGCAGCTCTCGCGGGCGCAAACCCTGCGGTGCGCTGCGCGCGTCCTGGACGGGCAGCCAGAACACGCCCGGCTCCTGCCTGATCACCGTCTCCGTCGACTTCTGCCCCTCCGGCGAACACCGCGTCCTGGCGCAAGTCCCCTACCGCGAAGCCACCGAACGGTTCCGTACCTGGCTGGCCATCACCGCCCCAGTCGTGGCTGCCGCGGCCGGACCCAGCCGCCTGGACGGCATCCCCGCCCAACAGTTCCGGCCCGTCATCTCCGACACCAGCAGCGAGGGCCTGAAGCTGTTCTGAGCCAAGAGCGCCATGCTCTTCAGGCGCTGGTAGCGCTCCGGCAGGTCGGTTCGGCCCTCGTTGAGGACGGACAGGCTCATCACCCGGAAGGTGAGGTCCAGCTCGCGCCGCTTCTCGACCTCCAGGATCCACCGGGAGGTGATCCAGGCGAAGGGGCAGACAGGGTCGAAGTAAAAGTCGACCTTGAGGGTGTTCTCGTTCGCGTGCGTGTTCAGGGCCGGTGACGGGATTCGCCGGTGGTACCGCACGGCAAGCAAGGTGCGAACGGCACCGGGGGCGCGGGCAGGATCGGGCACGGCGCGGTCCGTGGGGAAGGCTGGGTCGTACTGGCTGACGACCGCCGAAGACAGAATGCACTTGTCGCCACGACAAGAGATCGCCGCAGGTCATACCACCTTCGGGTTCCCTGGTGAGAGCGCGGTGAGCCCTCTCTGTCAGCCTTGGGTGAGACGTCCGCTTTGTCGGGTTAGCCTGAGAGGGCCCGAGTAGGAGTTCCACTCCTGATGACCAGCACCAATCCGTCCGCCGCTGACCTGAGGTTCCCCCGACGTGCGGAAGGTTGCCGGAGATGGCCTGATGGGTCATGAGAAGGGAGCCTTTGTGATGGCTGCTCAGCTGAAGTACCCGCCCGAGTTGCGACGGCGTGCGGTGGAGATGTATCGCTCCGCCGACCCGAAGCCCGTGATCCGGCAGATAGCCCGCGATCTTGGGGTGCACCACGAGGCCCTGCGCAACTGGATCCGCCAGGACGAGGCCGACCGGGGCGAGCGCGACGACCGGCTGACCACCGCCGAAAAGGAGGAGCTGGCCGCTCTGCGGAAGGAGAACGCCGAGCTGCGGCGTTCGTGCGAGATCCTCAAGGCTGGCTCGGTGCAGTCAACCCGTCAGTGCAACATCCCAGGTGACGGAGGATGTGACGCACGGCGAGGTTGGGGCGTCCGAGCATGTCGGACACACAGAAGCGAGAGTTGTGGGACCGCTGGAAGGCCGGAGAGTCGATCAGCGAGATCTCGCGGGCACTGGGCAGGCCACCAGGCTCGATCTTCACGATCATTAAGTCCAACGGCGGATACGTGCCACCGGTCCGGCAGCGGAGATCGGGCCAACTGACGCTTCCCGAAGGGGAGTCGATCTCGTGCGGTCTTGCTCGGGGCGACTCGATCCGCTCGATGGAAGCCCATGGCAGCGCGGTACGAACGAGAACACGAACCGCCTGCTGCGTCAGTACATGCCCAAGGGCACGAGCATGGAACACCTGACCCAGGACGACCTCGACAAGATCGCGTTGGAGCTGAACACACGCCCCCGGAAGACCCTCGACTTGGACACGCCAGCCGATAGGCTGGGGCCCCTGTTGCGGGTTGACTTCACCTCGGCTTTTTTCGGGCTCTCCTGCCGTATGTGTGGGTGGGCCGATCTGCGGCTGGACGTGAAACACGCCGTCCTCTGTGATCCTTGAGGTGTCGAGACTCAAATTGGATCAAGCAGAGAGACGGCGTGCCTGCCTTCAGCATATGGAAGCGCACCCTGATGGTCGAAAAGACCGTGGTCGAGGGTGTCCGCTGGGACGAATCGGAACAGTGTGTGATCGTGTCGGTACGGCCTGACGCGCGACGGCGTGGGCGGTGCGGGCTGTGCCGGCGCCCGGCTCCGTGGTACGACCGGGGACGCGGTCGGCGCCGGTGGCGCGACCTGGACCACGGGACGGTGCGGGTGTTCCTGGAGGCCGACGCGCCGCGTGTCGCCTGCCCCCGGCACGACGCCGGGCACACCCTGGCCTTCGACCAGCAGGTCGCGTGGATGGCCGCCGAGTGCTCCAAGAGCGCCGCGGCCGAACTGTTGCGCTGCACCTGGCGCACGGTCGGCCGGATCGTCGAGCGCTACACCGCCGACCGCGACCGGGGCACCGACCGGCTGGCGGGGCTCACCCGGATCGGAATCGACGAGATCTCCTACCGCAAGGGCCAGCGCTACATGACCGTCGTGGTCGACCACGACACCGCCCGGGTGGTCTGGATGGCCGACGGCCACGGAACCGACGTCCTCACCCGGTTCTTCGACGAACTCGGCGAGGTCCGGGCCCCACGGCTGACCCACATCAGTGCCGACGGCGCCGGCTGGAACACCCAGGTCATCGCCGATCGGGCACCGCGCGCGCTGCGGGTGATGGACCCCTTTCACGTGGTGGCCTGGGCCACCGAGGCGCTGAACACCGAGCGCCGGGCCTCGTGGAACCGGGCCCGCCGCGAACTCGGCGACCGGGAGACGGCCCGGTCACTGAAGGATTCCCGCTTCGCGCTGTGGAAGAACGCCGAGGACCTGACCGACCGCCAGGCGGCCAAGCTGGCCTGGATCGCCGCCACCGACCCACGCCTGCACCGCGCCTGGCGGCTGAAGGAAGCCCTGCGGGCCGTCTTCGCCCTGGCCAAGCACCGCCCCACCGCCGCCCTCAAGGCCCTGGACACATGGATCGGCTGGGCCCGCCGCTGCCGCATCCCCGCCTTCGTCGACCTCCAGCGCACGATCGTGCGCCACTACGACGCCATCCGCTCCGCGCTGATCACCGGCCTGTCCAACGGGCTAATCGAGTCCACCAACACGAAGACCCGCCTGATCATCCGGCGCGGCTTCGGCTTCCACTCCGCCGACGCCGTCATCGCCCTCGTCATGCTGACCCTCGCAGGCCCCCGCCCCATCCTCCCCGGACGCCAACCCTCAGCAGCCTGACCCACACATCAAGCAGGAGAGCCTTTTTTCGCCCAGGAGCTCGACCCGACCCGGCGACGGTACTGAAGCTCATCGACGAGCGCCAGGACCGCTTCGGGGCCGAGCCCGTCCTCCGGGAACTGCACAATCCCCGCCTCCACCTACTACCGCTGGCGCCGCGAGGCCGTCGAGCCGTGCGAGCGCAAGCGCCACGACGCCGAGCTGACCGAGCACATCCGCCGCATCCACGCCGACTCCGACGAAACCTACGGCTCCCCGCGCGTCCACCCCGTCCTGCGGCGCGAGGGCACCCACGTGGGCCGCAAGCGGGTCGAGCGCCTGATGCGCCAGGCCGGACTGCAGGGCGTCAGCCCGCGCCGGCCCCGCTCCTTCACCCGCCGCGACCCGGCAGCCGACGTCGCCCCGGACCTGGTCCAGCGCGACTTCACCGCCGACACCCCGAACCGGCTGTGGGTCCCCGACATCTCGCTGATCCCCACCGGCGAGGGCCCATGGTGGCTGGCCACGATCCGCGACGCCTTCTCCCGCCGGATCGTGGGCTGGAACACCTCGGAGCGCGCCGACGCCGACCTCGTCCTCACGGTCCTGGAATACGCCCTGCACGGCCGACCCATCGAACCGGGCAAGCTGATCATCACAGCGACCACGGGTGTCAAGGCGGATTCAACTGATCGTCGCAACACCTCGTTGATCACGGAGGTGTGGGGATGGGTCGGGTCGCGGGTTGGACGACGAAGATGACGGGTCGGCCGGCGATGCGGTCGCCGGGCAGGCCGCCGATCCGCCGGGATGTGGAGCGTGCGTTCTGGGTGAAGATCGCCGAGGGGCTGACCAGCGAGGACGCTGCGGTCGCGTGCGGGGTGTCCGGGCCGGTCGGTTCGCGGTGGTTCCGCGATCGTGGTGGGATGTCATCGATCGAGCTCAGTCCGCCTTCGGGCCGCTACCTGTCCTTCGCCGAGCGCGAGGAGATCGCCCTGCTGGAGGCCCAGAAGGCCGGCGTCAGGGAGATCGCCCGGCAGCTGGGCCGGTCACCGTCGACGGTCTCGCGGGAGCTTCGCCGCAACACTGCGACCCGGGGCGCCCAGCTCGACTACCGGGCTTCGATCGCGCAGTGGAAGGCCGAGTTGGCGGCACGGCGCCCCAAGACCTCGAAGCTGGCAGCCGACGAGCGGCTGCGTGAGTACGTGCGAGAGCGCCTGGCCGGGCGGGTCCAGGCTCCTGACGGGACGCCGGTGGCCGGCCCCGTGGTGGAGTGGAAGGGACGGAACAAGCCGCACCGGCAGGACCGGCGCTGGGCAAAGGCGTGGAGTCCGGAGCAGATAGCCAACCGGCTGCCGCTCGACCATCCCGACGAGACGATGCGGATCTCGCACGAGGCGATCTACCAGGCCCTCTACATTCGCAGCCGCGGCGGGCTGGAGCGCGAGCATGTCGCCTGCCTGCGGACCGGGCGAGCTCTGCGCGTCCCACGCGCACGCTCGCGCCGCCGCCCCAGCGGTCACGTCACGCCCGAGGTGGTGATCAGCGAGCGGCTCGCCGAGGTCGAGACGCGGGAGGTCCCGGGTCACTGGGAGGGCGACCTCATCATCGGGACGAACCGGTCCGCGATCGGCACGCTCGTGGAACGCACGACCAGGTTCACGGTCTTGGTCCACCTGCCGCGGCTGGAGGGCTATGGGGTCGAGCCGCGGACCAAGAACGGCCCGGCACTGGGTGTTACGGCGCCGAAGCGATGAGGAAGGCCCTCACGGCACGGATGACCGAGCTCCCCGGCAACTGCGCCGGAGCCTGACCTGGGACCGAGGCAAGGAGCTGGCTCAGCACACCCAGTTGAAGGCCGACACCGGCATGGCCAACGAGAACACGAACGGGCTGCTTCGTCAGTTCTTCCCGAAGGGCACCGACCTGTCCCGCTGGAGTTCGAAAGAACTCGAAGCCATCGCCCGAACACTCAACAACAGGCCCCGCAAGACACTCGGCTGGCGAACCCCGACGGAAGCCCTCGACGATGAACTCCCTCGCTCCAGGCAAGCGGTGTTGCGACGACTCCGTGAACCCAAGCAATTTACGTCCATTAAGCTCACAACTCGTTTTCTCAAAGCCGGAATTGAGGCGATCATGGGCACCATCGGCGACTCGTTCGACAATGCCCTGGCGGAGAACTTCTGGAGCGTGTTGAAGACCGAGTGCGTGCGTCGGACCGCCTTTGCGACCCGCACTGACGCCGACCTGGCCCTGTTCGCCTACATCGACGGACCCCGTTGCCCAATTGTGTTATGCGGCGAGGTCAAGGGCTGCGAGGTGTGACGTTCGCGTGCGAGCAGAAGGCTTGTCGTTCCACCAGGCATCCAGACGGATGAGGTTGATGGCTGTGGCCGTGAAGACGTGCGCGAGGTGTGTCTTCGGCAGGCCGATGTAGCGGGTCCGGCGGGCGCCGGTGGCGGCGATGGCCTGGTGGATTGTGCCTTCCACGCCCGCGCGGACCGCGTACCGGGCTTTCCACTCGTCGGTGGCCTGCTCCGCCCGGACACGTTCGAGGATGGCGTCCTGTTCCTGTGGGCGGACCGTCAACTGGCGCCCGCAGAGCGTGGAACTGGTGCACTCTGGTCGCGCACCGGACAAGGAGCGCATGTCTCGGTGGCGAAGCGGATCCGGATCGCGGGCCGCTGATTATGGTCATGGCCTTCATATCAGCCCAGTTGATAGCGAAAGACGCCTTGCCGAAGCCGACTGCCTGCACCGTCTGGCGTGTCGTGTTGGGCCTGACCGGGCCGATGACGCGGACCCGGTGGTGGACCGGGGCGGTGAGCAGAAGCTCGGCGGAGATGTAGCCAGCGTCCATGAGGTGCTCGGAGGGCAACAGACCCTTGCTGTTGAGGCAGTCGTGGATATGCTCGACAGCCGCCGAGTCTCCGGCGGTGGCATCCGTGGTGACCACATGGGTGATCATGTGTGGCCTGCCGGAGTCAGGGGCATCGCAGGTCTCGCTGAAGTGGACTTTGTAGCCGTCCCAGGCCGATCCGCGCTTCACTGCGTTGCGAGAATCCGGGTCGTAGGGCGAGGTAATCCGCATCCTGCTTGGCGGGAGATCATCCTTCTCCCGCCAAGCCACCTCCTGCACTCCATCGATCACCGTGCGCTTGAACTGTTGCAGCCACACGGTCCGCAAGGTGGTGATGGCAGGGATCTCCCGCAGCCAGCCCGGAGCCGAAGGAGAGGTGACAGCCTCGACCAGGAGGTATCCGTCGGTAGCGATGCGCTGGGTGAGCTGAACTCGCTTCTTCTCCTCGCTCGGCAGGCGGTAGGAGTCGACCCTGGCCCCGTAGCGTTCCTGCCATGAGGGGTCCATCCACGAGGCGAGCCACCCCGGTGCCGAGACGGCAATCGCCTCCAGCGCCGCCCGTAGCGTCTCGCCCACGAATTCGAGGCGGTTCAAGTTCCTCCCCGCGGCAATGACATGGGTGGAGTCGGTTCGCTGCCGACCTCCGGCAGCGACCAGTTCCAGCTCGACGAGCCGTTCCAGCAGGAGATCGAGTACCTTCTCCTCCAGGCCGTGAGCCACGAGCCTGTCCCGGAACCCAGTCAGCACGGTGAAGTCGAAGCCGGGATCGGCGAGTTCGAGGCCCAGTAAGTACTTCCAGTCGATCCTGGCCCGCACCGCGTGCGCGGCCTGGCGGTCGGTCAGGTTCTCGGCAAACTGCAGCACGCACACAAACGCCAGTTGCCCGGGCGAGACCCCAGGCCGGCCACGAACACCGAAGGCGGATCTGAAGACCTCGTCGTCGAACAACGGGCCGAGCGAGTTCCGGACCCGCATCGCCAGACACCCCTTGGGAAATGCCGCGCAAGCAACCATCCGCATCGCCTCGGGGACTTCCCGACCCGAACCCGATGTCCTCGACACCCCGCTACCCCCGTCCTTCGACCGGTCGACGACCGTCCAGAAGCAGGCCGCCGGCTCGAAGGCTCCTCCCAGCAGACCCCATGCGTTCGCAAGATCGTGCCGATTCACCCAATTGGGCAACGGGGTCATCGACGGTTGGTACAACACCCGCCGTATCCAAAAACGGCTCGGCTGGCTCAGCCCCGACGAGTACGAGGCGAAGTACTACGCCGACCAAGCGACGGCCGAACTGGTGGCTGTCGAACCACCCACACCCGCCCTGACCAGGTAATCAACGCCTCCCGCGCAGCGGGGGAGCTCAACCGTCTCCCCGGCCGAAGCGCAGCACGTTCAGCCCCGAGTACAAGCTGCGGATCGTCGCCGAGTACGACGCCGCGCCCGAGGGCGAGAAGGGTGCGGTCCTGCGCCGCGAGCGCCTGTACCACTCCCACGTCACCGAGTGGCGGGCCGCGCGCGATGCCGGGGCATTGGAGAACCTGGTCGACCGGCGCACGAGCCCGGCCCGTCCGAAGTAGTCCGCCGCCGAGGTCGAGAACGAGAAGCTGCGCCGGCAGGTGGAACGGCTGGAGAAAGAGCTCGCCCGGAACAAGGCCGCGCTGGAGGTCCTGGGAAAAGCGTCGGCGCTCTTGGAAATGATCTCCGAGAGCGCGGACTGAGGCACGCCGCCGATCCCGTCGTGGACGAGGCGTTCACGGGCGTCGAACACGAGCTGGGCACCACGGCCGCGTGCTGGCTGACCGGCCGCTCCCGGGCCACCCACTACCGCAGAATGCGGCCGACCCCCATGCGCCGACCCAGGTCCCCGCAGGTCCAGCCGTCGGCCCTGACGGCCGAAGAGCGAGATGCGGTCCTGGCGTTGATGAACAGCGCCGAGTACGCCGAGCTGCCGCCCGCGCAGATCAGGCCTGTTGCGAATCAGAGCCGCGATCTCTTCCAAGCCAAAGATATCGCCCGTGGACTTTACATATGGGCGAAGCCTGGATACTAAGGAATCTTTGGCGGAGGGAGCCATCTCGGTCGTTGTCGCCAGAATATATCGATCCGGCCGCATTTTAGTGATCTTAGGTAGCTCAGATCGGCCCATACGGAGATCAGCTTCGCTCGCCCACTTTTCATCCAATGCTTGCATTGGATGATGATCAAGTCTCGATCGGCTGATTGATGGCGTAAGTCGATTCCGCCGTCCGCTCCCATCGAGAACACCTCGAACCTCAGTCCGAGTTAAGCCTCGAACAGGTCCTTGCAGAGAAGTTCGAAATCAAAGTCTGTGAGGCTTCCAAGGTTGAGACTATCCATGGTTCCCGGGTTCGGCTCCATCCGCTGGCTTATGGAAGCACTCTATCGATGGAGCACCCGAGTCATCCGAGCATCGCGGAAAACCTTTGGCGTCAGCGCCAACGGGCGTCCACTGACCGTAGGCGGTCGGCGGAGTCTCAATGGCTCAGCCCGGGCGCCTACGCCGGCTTCCACGGACAGACCATCGATGTCACGCGGCCAGCAGCCGCCGCGGCCGACGTACTCCCTGCCCGGGACTTCACTCCGACCTCGCCGACCTGCCGATACCCGGCACATCGTCGGCCGCATCGAGGTAGTGCACGAGTTCCGGCCGCAGCCTCACGTGGAGGCGAGGCGGTGACGGACTTCCGCTGCGTGCGCCGCTAACAGCCCGAGGAACGGCACACATGACCGCCTACTTCACGCTCGTCTGCGACGACATCCCCCACAACGTGGTGCTCCTCGACGCCGGCTCCAGCCCGTTGGAGGTCGCGAAGACGTTCCGCGAAGTAACAGGCGGCGGCCTGTGGCACGCGAAGCAGACCGTGACCGACACACCCCCGGTCCTGCTCTTCGAAGGGATCGAGGAGAGGGCTGCGCGCAGCCGGTGCCACGGTCGCGGTGGAGCCATGGGTCAGAGAGAGTGTCCGGCCGTGGCCCACAGCGCCAGAGCCGGATACTTCGCGCCAGAATGGGACCATGCCCGCTCTGGAGACCACTTCGAAGATCCGCGCTCGGATGAGCAACCAGCGCAGCCGTGACACGGACATCGAGATCGCTCTCCGCAGAGCCCTGCACGCCGCCGGACTCCGCTACCGCGTTCACCGCAGACCGCTCAAGGACGTGCGCCGCGAGGCCGACATCCTCTTCGGCCCGGCTCGCGTCGCGGTCTTCGTCGACGGTTGCTTCTGGCACGGGTGCCCCCAACACGCGACATGGCCCAAGAACAACGCTGTGTTCTGGCGGGAGAAGATCGAAAAGAACCGTGCCCGGGACTGCGACACAGATGCCCGCCTCGCCGAGGCAGGTTGGGTATCCATCCGCGTCTGGGAGCATGAGACCGCCGCCGAGGCCGCCGAACGGATCGCTACCTTGGTTCGCGGACGACGGCCGGCATAGCCGGATTGAGGCTTGCCAGTGGTCCTCGGCGGCGGCTCTTCTCGGGCTGTGCCACTGTGCCCCGTCGGAGCGACGAAACGCCAATGGCAGATGACCACGCCTTCCCCGTCGCCGATGAGCGAAGTGCCGGGAGGAGCGCAGCGGGATCAGTGGCTGACTAGGTCGCATCGACCGCCGCCGGCTACACTCTCGCCACATGACCAGCTCGGGCGCAGCCGCTCCATTCCTTGAGAATCCGTACATTTTGGACCTTTTCGCCGGTCCGGGTGGTCTTGACGTTGCCGCGCACGTGCTCGACGTGATCTCACTCGGGATCGAGTGGGACAAGGACGCCTGTGAGACGCGTTACAAGGCCGGGCTCCAGACGTGGCATGCGGACGTCAGCGCGGTTCGACGGGAGCGGTTCCATGAGCTGCCCGAGGAGCTGAACGTGTTGGCTGGCGGCCCGCCGTGCCAGACGTATTCGGTGGCTGGCAACGGCGCGGGGCGCAAGGCCTTGGACAAGGTCGAGAAGCTCATTCATCGGATGGTCGCTGGTGCCAGCGAGCAGGAGATCGACGAACAGTTGGAGAAACTGGGCGGCGATCCCAGAACCGCTCTGGTCCTGGAACCGCTCCGTTACGCAATCAAGGCCCTCAGCTGCCCGAACCGGAACGGGCGACCGTTCGACGTGATCGTCTTGGAGCAGGTGCCTGCGGTCAAGGCGCTATGGAAGGTCTACAAGGACGCCTTGGAGACGGGCCTGCTCCGCGAGGACGGGACGAGGGTGCGGTACAAGGTTGCCGAGGTCAAGACTCTTCACACCGAAGCGTACGGCGTCCCGCAAACCCGTCGCCGTACGATCCTGATCGCACGACTCGACGAGCACGGCACTCCTCCGCTGCCCGCCCCCACGCACCACACCTACAAGCCGCACAATCCGAAGCAAGGCGGTCCCGAAGACGAGCAGGTGGTGGCGCAGGCCGCTCAGACCACGTTGCAGGTGGGAGGAGCCGTGGCGCCTCCCAGGCCGTGGGTCTCGATGGGGGAGGTGCTTGCGCTGACGGAGCAGAGGCCTGAAGGCAGGGAGACTCCGTTCGAGATCGTGTCGAACTACGGCAGTGGCGGCGATCCGAAGAAGCGTGGCGTCCGTACAGATGTACAGCCGTCGTTCACCGTTACGGGAAAGGTCTCACGCAACGCTGTTCGATACCAGGACGGTACCCCGCACGATCCCGACCGCCTGACCATCTCCGAGGCCGGAATTCTCCAGACCTTCCCGCCCAACTACCCTTGGTCGGGAGGCGATCGGTCGCAGCAGGTGGGCAATGCCGTTCCCCCGTTGTTCGGCATGCACGTGCTGGCGGCGGCGCTGTCTCTGCCACTCCCAGCGGAGGAAAAGCTGCGGGAGAACTGGCCCGCGGTCAGCGACGAGGATCGCGCTACTCTCCGCAAGGTGGGCTGCGGGGCCCCGGACGATTGTGGTCCCAACTGTCCGAGGCCCAACGGTCATTCCCCCGTCTCGGCCTCCTCCGCGTCCCGGCCCCGGACAGGCGCGTCCGCGAAGAGGTCGGCGAAGTAGGCCGCCAGAGTTTCGACGGAGATCTGAGGAGCTGGTGCCTCATTGGGGCCAACGGGGAGTGCATTCCGTGACACCTGACGGGCGGTCTCGGCCTCGTCAATCCAGTCGACCAGCGGACGGAACTCGCGCTCGCTGTCGGGGGCGATCACGTCGTACATCAGCGTCGCGGCCGAGGCGTTGACGGCTCCGACCAGGGCGTTGACCTCACGGCCTGTGGTGACCACTTCGTTTTCGACCAGCCGGACGATCGCCTGGGCGGTGGGTCGGTGGTTGATGACGGATGCGCGCAGGGCGGTGTTGAGGATGTCCTGGTTGCCACAGGCCATGACGACAGGGCCATAGTCCGAGCCGTCGCGGAAGAGCTCGGCCGCCCACCAGAGGCGTGCGAAAGCCTGCTTGTGGTACTGCCCGCGGAGACGGTCGGCCGCCACCTTGGCGACCTTGCCGTCCTTGGGTTCTGGCAGATGCCGCCAGACAACGTAGTCCGGAGCGACCCCGAGCGCGAGGTAGTTCCAGAGGCCGGGGTCGGCCGCCTCGCGGCGGGTGAGCCGGAGAGCGGCGTGCAGGCGAGGAGCGAGCCAGGCGTCGGCCTGGGTGGCCTTGAGACCGCTGTTCTGGCAGTAGGCCATGGCGTCCTCGGCCAGGTCCCGGATGGGCTGCAGATCGCCGCGCCGGTCGGTGTGCGGCAATGGTTCCGTGACCTGGTTGAGCTTGATGCTCGGTACGTCCTCGCGGCCGGTTAGCAATCCCTCGGTGAGGAATTCCGAAGCCTCCGCGTTGGGGAGCAGCGCCAGGCGCTCCGGGAAGTGGCTGGGCCGGCCGGTCATGCGTCTTCCCCCTGCGAGAGGCGTTCCAGGTCTCGAATTGTGGTGGAAAGCGTCCGGGGGACGCCGGCACGCCGCGAAGCGGCAAAGTGGATTCGGGTCTGGAGATCTCCCCACCCGTTGGCGGAGGCTCCGGTGCGAGCCGCGTGGACCTCGCGCAGGGCATGTTCCGGCTCACGATCCGGATAGATGTCGGGGAGCATGTCCCTGAGCACCTCGCCCTGCCATCCATGAGGGAACAACGGGGTGCCATCCTCCTCGACCTCGAGGTCACCGACCGCGGAATGGAAGACGGCGGTCCAGACCTCGGAGCAAATCTGGGCGAGGAGGAGTTCCCGGACCGTCTTCTCCGCGCCGGTTCCCCCATCGGCGCCGAGCAAGTCGCCCAGCCCGTCGAAGTCGGTGTTGACCCGTACGACGGGGATCCGTCCAGTGGTGTCGACCAGCCAAGGGGAGTCCTTGAAGCGCTGGAGCCGGCTTGCCCCGGAGCTGAAGCCGACCAGTTTGACTTCGAGTTCCCGAGCGAGCGAGGGTGCTGCCTCAATGACGTCGACAAACCACTCTGCGTCTGATGTGGCGATCACCCGGCCGGGGATTCCGTCCACTGTGGCGACGACGTGCACGGCCAAGGAGGCGCGATCGAGAAGGTCGGAGCGGTGGAGGTACAACTCGGCGGACCGTTCGCGGCCGTCGTTGGAGACCGGGGACAACTCGACGGCCGTGCGGGTGTTGGTGGCACGCTCGGTGAGGACGGCGACGGCCTTGACATGTTGCCAGGGTCCTCCGGAGTCGACTGCCTTGGCCGGGAGGCTGGCGGAGAGGCGGAGTCGGGCCTGGGTCCAGTCGGGGCGGTCCTCGTCGGGCCCGAGGGCGACGACGCGTTCGACGGTGGAGAGGTACTTGCTCTCCACGTCCTCCCAGGGCTCGCCCTCGGACTTGAGCTGGGCGCTCTCGACGCGCCAGGAGATGTTGCCGGTTAGCCGCCGGTACGGGTAGACCTTCATGCCTGCTCCCCCTTTCCGAGGCGGAGTTCGACGACGAGTCCGGTGAGTTGGGCCCGGACCGGATGGCGGGACACGTCGGTGACGCCCCGGAAGACGGCCTTACGGCTGCCGGGAAGCAGGTGCAGGGACCCGTCGACGACCTCGCAGCCACTGACGGCGATGAGGTCTTTCCAGGGTGCGGCGGGTCGAGGGCCGGAACGCACGTCGAACTTTGCAACCGGCGTGACTGGACGGTCCGTGTCGACGCCGGGCGATACCCGTAGGTCGACCGTCACCGACCAGGCTCCGGTCTCGTCGATCAGCGCGTCCACATTGTCCAGCTCGGGTAGGACGGCCGTTGCGGCAGGACGTGCCTTTTTCGTGCCCCCACCCACCTTGAGCCGGCTGGCGATCTTTGCTTCTCCACCGCTGCGGCGCTTGGTCCGGGGCACCGCGACCAGGTCACGCACGGCACTGTTCGCAGCAGTGGTCAGGGCTGCGATGCGTCGGTAGGCGGACGGCGAGTAAGTCAGGCTGAGCTCCTCGGTCTGGCCCCACTTGTTGTGCTCGGGCGGCTCGGAGGCGCGGAGGAACTCCTCGGCGGCCTCCGCGCCGGGGGCGTCCGGCCCCGCTGCGCGGCCGGTGAGAAGGATGGCCTGGAAGGGGTTGGTGCCGATCGGGACGTTGGCGACGGCGCTGTCCTTGACGGTCATGCGGTTGCCCCGCATGGAGACCAGTCGGTTGGGGAGGCCGTCGGCGTCCTCGGCATGGGTGACCAGGAGCACGGCCTCGTGTGGCACGCCACCGCGCAACTGGCCACCGCGGAGCGGCACATTGAGTGGAACGGTGGCGCGAGCGACCTGCCCGGGTGCAGTGAGGCGGTCGACGGTCTCGCCTGTCAGGAAGGCGCGCAGGGCGCGGGTACGGGAGGGCTGGGCGACCGCCGGATCCACACGTTCCTCGTCGATGAGGACCTCGCCGTTGCGAAGGGTGCGGACGGACGCCTCCAGGTGCGGCTTGTGGTCGCCGCCACCGGTCATCGCGGCCCAGAAGTTGCGGCCGAGCGCCTCGACGAGCCGGGCGTGCATGCGATGGACGGAGTACTCGTCCTCACTGGTCTCTTCCTCGTCCAGGGTGCCGTTGACGGGCCCCAGACTGGCGACGTCATGTGCGCCGACAATGAGGAAGGAGGTGCCAGGAGCCGCGCTCTCGCGGGAGAGGTGGAGCTTCTCGACGGTCTCCTCGTCGGCCCACCAGGAGCGGACCACATCCGCGGATTTGGTGGCCGGGTCGGGACGGCCGAACCAGGCGGGGCCGGCGAATTGCCGGCCGTCGACCTCGCGCCAAGGGAGGTCCAACCGGCCGATGAGTCGGCGCTCGGTGCGACCTTCGTGAGGCTCGGACAGGGTGGAATTGATCAGCACCAGGCCGAGGCGGCTGGTGGCCCACAGCGTAGCCTTGCCCAGGCCGTAGGAGCCGCCTGCCCCCGAATCCTTCTTGTTGCTGTCCAACTGTCGACGGACGACGGCGGCGAAGAGCCCGTTGTCGTAATCGTCGCCGGTCAGGCCGGTGGCGTTGTAATCGTCGATGCGCAGCAGCACCAAGCGATCGTGCTGATACATGTCACGCAGTCCGGCCGCAATCGTGCGGGAGACCTTGCCCTGTTTCCCACTCTCGCCGGTGAGCGCCTCGTAGTGCGGGAGCAGGTACTCCCAGTCGATCGCTTCGCGGAAGCGGGCCAGAGCCTCGCCTCTGAGTTCGTGCAGCGTGAAGCGGACCCGGACGGGCTCGGCGGGGTCGAGGCGTGCGTCGAGGCTGTTCTGCGTGGCCTCGCGGGCGAGGACCGAGACATCGGCTTCGAAGGCGAACGCGGCGGCGTTGCCGTACTCACGCCCACCGTCGGCGTGGGCCGGCCGGTGGTACCAGGAGACGGGCAGCCCCACTTGGGCGTCGACGCTGCGGGTGTGGATGGTCTCCAGGTCGGTGTTGAGCAACTCTGCGATGCGCCGGAGGGTGTCGTCCCGCGGCTCGGAACGGCCGACGATCCAGGCCGAGACGGCGGCACGGGTCATGCCCAGTTCCTCCGCGAGTTCGGTCTGGCTCATCCCTGCGTTCCTGAGCTGGCGCGCCAACCAGGGGCCGAAGTCCTCAGCCGCCTTCACGTCCCACCTGCTTCCACATACCTTGTTCAACGAGGTGAGAGCCACACTACTGCACAGCTGTTGACATCGTGATCACTTGTCAAAAAATCTTTGACCGCAGGGACGACCGCCCGGAAACAGTGTGAGGCACAGTCAAAACTGGAACCTGAGATTCCGCCCGCTTTCGCCCGAGATTTCCTGAAAGTCCGACGCTTTCACGGGCGAGGTCGGCAAGGGTGTGCCGCTTGCATGCCGACTGGGAACCGTGGTTGACTACCCGTCAGCTCCTCCGGCGACAACCGGAATAACCTTCCTGCGGCACAGCCATGTCTCTTTCTCCACCCGCGGTACACCACCAAGGGGCCGGATAACGGGGCCCACGCGCAGCCCGGGACACCCGACACGACGCATCGCCTGCACATCGGGGGGAATGCTTCTCCGCTCGTTCTCGGAATCCTTTCGTGGATTTCCGCGCGGCTCGTCCTCCCCCGCACCACCTCGCACAATTTCCATCGTGAAAATCTCCACGAAAGTGAAAGCGAAGGTACCTCGGTGGCCACGCAGAAGACTCCGCTCGACCGCGCCTCCTACCGCGACACCCTCCTCGGCTTCGACGCCCCGTCCCGTCGCCCCCTCCGGAACCCGAGTGTCCCTCAGCGCGTCGACACAGTCACCCTCACGCTCACCGTTCAGCTAGCCAGCTGACGGCAGCCGAGCGTCGTCAACTCTCTTTTCATCTCTGCGCCTTGATTGGAACATTCGTGGTCGATCCGCAGTCCCCTGTGATCCGAACCATCGTCGACCAGTCCCACCGTGTCCTGGAGACCTACAGGGTCGACCCGGGCCTGATCCCTGAGCACGCCAACAGCGAGCGCCGTATTACCCAGGGCGGGTACGGTGACCGGCAGCTCTTCGAGCTGGTCCAGAACGCCGCTGATGAGATGCGCGACGAGCCCGGCGGTCGGATCCACGTCGTACTCACCGACACTCACCTCTACTGCGCCAACCAGGGAAACCCGGTGACACCCGACGGTGCGGAGACCATCCTGCGGATGAGCATGTCCCGCAAGCGCGGCGGGCAGATCGGTCGGTTCGGCGTGGGGGTGAAGTCGGTCCTGGTGGTGACTGACACACCCGAATTCTTCAGCCGTACCGGCAGCTTCGGCTTCGATCGGGCCTGGTCGTACGAGCTGATCCGGAACGTGCCCGGCGTGCCCGAGCGACTCGGCGAGCACTTCGAGGCGCCCGTGCTTCGCATGGCCCGTGAGCTTGACGCGGCGGCCGAACGCCTCCGGGACCCAGTGCTGGACGAGTTGCTGGGGTGGGCCACCACGGTGGTCCGCATGCCGCTGCTGCCCGGCGCGGCTGACCGGCTGGGTAAGGACATGCACGGGCATCAAGGCGCCGTCAGCCACGAGTCCCGCGAGGAGTTCCCGTCTGGCTTCCACCTCTTCTCCTCGCACGTGGGTCAGGTGGTCCTGGAGGATCGCCGGCCCCGCCCGATCGCACGCCGGGCTCTCCACTCAGAGCGAGACGGCAGCCTGCACACGATCTACGAGGAGCGCGTCGGAAAGCCGCCAGCCACCTCGCAGTGGCGGGTCTTCACCCACACCCACGAGCCGACCGAAGCCGCCCGCCACGACGCCGGCGAGTTGCACGATCGGGTGTCCATCGACGTCGCCTGGGCGGTTCCCGCCTACCGTGAGGACGAGCGGACCGGCCTGCTCAGCGCTGCCGATGCTCGAGGCCGTGGCAGGTTCTGGTCCTTCTTCCCGACCAAGTACGAAATGACCCTCAGTGGCATCCTGAACGGGGCCTGGAAGACCAATGAGGATCGCCAGAACCTATTGGACTCCTCGCCTTTCAACGTCGAAATGATCCAGGTCGCGGCCCGCCTGGTGGTCGAGTCGTTGCCCGAACTCGCGCCCATGGAGGACCCCGGCGCGTACCTCCCGCTGCTGCCTGGTCGCACCAAGGGCGTGGAAGTCATCAGTTGGGCCGACCGCCTGCTCACCGAGCAGATCTGGGCCGCCGCCGCGATTCGTCCGTCGCTCCCGGACCAGGACGGCATCCTGCGCGCACCGCGTGAGCTGAACGTTCACCCGGATCTGGGTCGGGACAGCGCCTCGGTCAATCGGTGGCTTCGGGCCTGGCATTCTTTCGCCGGACGCCCGCGCGAGTGGGTTCACCCCTCGGTCGAGGCCACGGACCTGCGGGCGGGCAAGGTCCAGCACATCCTGGGCGCTGCCGGCCGACGGCGTGCCTCGGTCGTCGAGTGGCTGGAGGCGCTGGTCTCCGACGGCTCGGCGGAGGCTTCGTCGACCGCCATCCGGATTGTCGCAGACATGATCGGTTCGAACGCCTCCTGCGCCGCCGAGGCTCGGAAGGCCAGAATCGTACTCACCGAGGAGCACGGCCTGGTCGCCCCGATGGGCAGTGTGGTGTACCGGCGCACCGAAGAGGACGGTCTGCGGGAGTCACTGGTGTACGTGGACCGCGCCCTGTCCGACGACCCGTCGCTCTCCTCCGCTCTCACCGTCCTCGGCATCCAGGAAGCCGACGTCCGGGGGCGCTTCGTAAGCGTCCTCGAGCAGGGCTTCGACTCGTATGGCCCACAGGAATGGAACCGGTTCTGGGAGCTGCTGCACCGAGCAGGCGCCTCGCTGGTGAGCCACGAGGTGACCAGGCGGGTTTCAGCACCGATGGACGCCCTGATGGTGCGGACCGCTGACGGCCGTTTCCGCACGATGCGCGACTGCATGCTGCCCGGTGTCGTCGTCACCGCGGAGAGCGACCCCGAAATCACGGTGGACATGCGGTTCCATTCCGACGATGCAGGCTTCTTCCGAGAGTTGGGTCTGCGGGATCGCCCGACCGCAGGGCACCGACCCGAGGCGGAGCCCTGGTTTGAGGAGTATCGGGAGGCCGTGCACGCAGCGTACTGCCGCACGCTCGACAACCGGGCAAGTCGGCCGGCCCTGGCCAGGACCAGGATTGAGGGCGCTCCCGTCGGTGGGCCACTGCACCTGCTGCCCCGGCTCTCGATGGAAGCCCGCGCAGCCTTCCTTCAGGCACTGCCCGAGGAGGCGTTGATCGAGAACTGGACACTGCAGATCGGGGCGCAGGCCAGCACACGTCGTACGGCACACTCCCCGATCCGCTGGATGCTCACCCGACACGGTCGAATCAAGACTTCGCAGGGTCTCAAGACCCTCAAGGAAGCTGTGGGGCCGCAGCTCGAGGCATACCGTGACGTGCTCCCGGTGGCTTCGATCAGTCAAGAGAAGGCCCGCAAGCTGGGTCTCGCGGATAGTGTCGAGAAGGTCCGGTCCTCGCAGTGGGAACAGCTCCTGGAGAAGCTGCAGGAAAGCGAGGACGACGCGTTCGTCGGCTCCACCTACGCCCTGCTGACTCGACTGGAGATCGACTTTCCCGAGGACTCGCTGACCCGTTGTCGGGTGGGTGACACCTGGGAGACCCGAGAGGACGGCGAGATCGCGGTTGCCGCGAGCTGGGAGGAGTATCGCTCGCTTCGGGCCTGGCAAGAGCCGGCATTGCTGATGCCGGACCAGAAGTCCGCCGATCTCATGGTTGAGCGATGGGGCATGAAGCGCCACGATGACGTCGTCATCCGCGAGACCCGGCACGAGTCGACCGTGGAGGCAGTCCCGCTGTCCGAGGAGTTTCCGACGCTGCGCCAAAGGATGGGAGCCTCGGTCGGCACGTACTCCCTGCTGCGCTGCTCCACGTTGGAGGAGGTCGTCAGTACCTCACGCGGCGCGTACCCGAAGGCCCTAGAGAGTGCCCGCCAGGGCAACGTCATCAAGGTTCTTGATTCGCTGGACAGGCTCAGCACACTTCAGGCCGTGGACCACGAGCTGGGACTGCGGTTGGGCGAGGCCGGCTGCTGTGCCGTGCTGGAGGCCCAGGTGCGCCAGGAGCAGGACGCGAAGGTGCGGGCGGCACTGAAGGCGATCCGTGAGGCTCAAGATGTGACGGCCAAGCTGGAGCTGCTGATCGGCGCGGAGGCCCTGCGTGATCGGCTGCCCGCCGGACTGATGGAAGCCGAGCGTCAGGAGCTGGGCGGGCAGGAGCCCAGCGGGCGTCGGATCGCGCAGATGGCGTTTAACGCGCACGGTGACACCGTGCTCAAGGCCCATGCCCGAGACATCCAGGAGCGCTTCCCAAGTGCCCCGTCGTCCTACACTGGCGGCTCGGCGGCGGTTTCTTTCGTCGCCGATCTCGGCCTGCCCGCGCCATTCGCCGGCTACCGTGCCCCGGCTCTCGAACAGAGCCTGACGGTGGAAGGCCCCCGCGACTTCCCACGCCTGCATGACTACCAGGAACGGCTCGCCCTCAACATCTTCGAGATGCTGGATCGGCTGGCCCCGCAGCGCGCCATGCTGTCGTTGCCCACCGGCGCCGGCAAGACGCGCATCACCGCCGAGGCCGTCATTCGCTGGGTCAAGCAGGCTGGGGAGCTTAAGGGCCCGATTCTGTGGATCGCCCAGACCGAAGAGCTGTGCGAACAGGCTGTGCAGAGTTGGCAGTTCGTCTGGAGCAAGGCTGGTGCACAGACCCGGCTGACGATCAACAGGCTGTGGACGTCGAACGAAGCGGCGCCGGTCACCGACGGGCCGCAGCTCGTCGTCGCCACCGATGCCAAGCTCCAAGTGTGCCTGGACACCGACCGGTATGCCTGGCTGAGGGATGCGGCACTGGTCGTGGTAGACGAAGCGCATATGGCGACCAGCCCGCGCTACACCGAGATCCTCAGCCTGCTCGGCCTGACCCAACATCGGACTGAGCGGCACATGCTCGGCCTCACTGCCACTCCGTTCCGTGGCCACAACGAGGAGGAGACCAGGCGCCTGGTCAATCGATTCGGCGCACGCCGGCTGGACGAGGGGGTATTCCCCTCCGACGATGCCTATGGGTACCTCCAGGACCTGGGCGTGCTGGCACGGGTCGAACACCGGGAGCTGACCGGCGGCACCATCGAGCTGTCTCGCCAGGAACGGGAGAGCGCCGAGCAGTTCAGCCTCCTGCCCAAGGCTGCCGAACAGCAGCTGGCCGATGACCACGACCGCAGCCTTCGGATCATCTCGGAGATCGCGGCGATGCCCAAGGACTGGCCCGTGCTGGTGTTCGCCACCTCGGTGGAGCATGCCAAGTACCTGGCGGCCAGGCTGAAGGATCACGGCATTTCCGCGTCCTCGGTGGACTCCACCACCTCCGACAATGACCGCCGGGCCCGCGTCCGGGAGTTCCGCGACGGCAAGGTGCGGGTGCTGACCAACTACGGCGTCCTCACCCAAGGCTTCGACGCCCCGGCCACCCGTGCAGTAGTCGTAGCCCGACCCGTCTACAGCCCGAACGTGTACCAGCAGATGATCGGGCGTGGCCTGCGTGGTCCCCGCAACGGCGGTAAGGACACCTGCCTGATCCTCAACGTGCGCGACAACATCAGGAACTTCGACACCGCCCTCGCCTTCACCAAGTTCGAGCACCTGTGGAGCAAGAAGTGATCATCCCCGCTGAGGACGATCCTGTCCTTACACCCGAGCAACAGGCCGTTGTGGACCAACCCTGGGACACCCGACTGTTAGTCACCGCCGGGGCGGGCACGGGCAAGACCCACACGCTGGTACGCCGCATGGACGCACTCATCGGCCACACCGACCCGGACGAGGCTCTGGAAGCCGCCGAGCTGCTGGTCCTCAGCTTCTCCCGCGCTGCCGTCCGCGAGTTGAGGGACCGGATCGCCCGGCACGGCGAACACGCGCGGCGGGTACGAGTACAGACCTTCGATTCCTGGGCATACTCCCTGCTGGTGCAGGCGTACCCGGACGGCGAGTGGTCGGCGTTCTCCTTCGACGAGCGCATTCAGGCAGCCACCAACGCGATTGAGAAGGGCGCGTTGGAGTCTTTGGAGGCAGGCCCGCCCGCCCACGTGATCGTCGACGAGGTGCAGGACCTGGTCGGCCAGCGCCGGGAGATGGTGGAGGCTCTGCTTGACCGGCTCCAGGACTCCTGTGGGTTCACCCTGGTCGGTGACTCCGCCCAGGCGATCTATGACTTCCAGATCGAAGACCCGGAGGAGTACGCCGACCGTGCCGACCTCTTTCTGCGCTGGGTACGCGCCTCCTATGCCGACGACCTGGTGGAACTGCGGCTAACGCGGAACTTTCGGGCCATCACCCCCGAAGCACGCACCGCACTACCGCTCGGCCCCGCCGTTCAGGGCATCGGCAGCGCTCCCGAGGGCGCGGACGCGGCGGCCGAACGACTCCACGGGGAACTGCGCGAGCTACTGCTCGACCTCCCCGACCTGGGCTCGCTCACCGACTCGTTCACTGTGGACTCACTCCGGTCTTTCCCTGGCACCTGCGCGATCCTGACCCGCGACAACCGGCAGGCCCTGCTTATCTCGGAGCTGTTGCACACCCATGAGGTACCGCACGCGCTACGACGCTCGCTCCAGGACCGACCCGTGCCGTACTGGGTCGCCGAAGCGTTGCGTCGCACCGAATCCGCCACCCTCACCGAGGAGCGGCTGCGCGAGTTGCTCGGCGAGATCCCGCTGCCCGAGGGCACCGACCCGGACCGGGTGTGGCGGGCCCTGCGCGTGGCGGCGCGCGGCCCCGGTCGGGGCACACTCGATGTCACGCGGCTGCGCAGACTGGTGACGGAGTGCAGGTTTCCGGACGAGCTCGCCGACCCGGAGCCGGCCCGATTGGTCGTGTCCACGGTGCACCGCTCCAAGGGCCTCGAGTTCGACCGGGTGGTCTTGCTCACCCCGCCGACCATGGCCGAGCTGCGTCGGCGCGACGACGAACTCGACGTGGCCGCCGAGGCACGGGCACTCTATGTGGCGATGACTCGGGCCCGGGAGGATCTGTACCGCGTCGCCGCGCCGGAGACGGTGACGGTGCTCAAGCACAAGCCGACCGGTCGCTGGTACCGAGGAGTCCTGAACCCCAGCCAGAAGTGGCGGCGCGACGGTGTCGAGGTGCGGGCCGGCGACGTTTACACCCTGGAACCGGCCGACGCCCTGACCGACGCCCTCGGCGCCCAGTCGTACCTGCTCGAGCGCGTGCGGCCGGGGGATGCGGTGACCTTCCGGCTGCGCGACGAACTCCAAATGGGCCCCGAGCAGAGCCCACGATATGCGCTTCTACACGAGGGACGGGAGATCGGTGATGCCTCCGAGGTCTTCAGGAGACAGCTCTACTCCGTCCTGAAGGTCGGGCTGGCCTGGGAGATCTGGTGGCCCACGGAAATCACCGGCCTGCGGATCGACTGCCTGGAGGCGGTCGCGGGCAGCCCGGCGGCCGGGGCAAACGCGAGCCTGGGCAACCACGGGGTGTGGATCGCCCCGCGAATCACCGGAATCGGACGATTCCGGCGTCCTGCCGGAACTAAGGAGGGGCAGGAATGACGATCCATGTAGGGCGGCACGCCGCGCACTACAAAGTCCGTGAGGACCTGGTGGCCCGACTTCGCCGGGAGCTGCTTGGCCCCGACGTCGACGCCTCCGCTGAGGACCGTGCCGAGATCCTGGACCAGGATGCTCCGATCACCCGCTATCCCATCGGTGTGCTCTTCCCCCGTCCGGCGGACGCCGAGGCTGCCCTGCGTCTCCAGGAGGACGATGCCGAGGAGGACGGCTTGGACGAGGAGCCCGTGACCGGGGCGGACAGTCTCGACGAGTCCGGGCCGGCCGCCGAGCGCCCCAACGCAGGTGCTAGGCGCCCGTCCGCTGTCGGACTGACCTTTGCCGTCGACCTCGCCGAGTGCCGGGAGATCGTGGTCTCGGCGCGAGCCGCCGTGTATGAACCCGAGGACGCTGAGGGGCGCAAGGTTTCGGCCCGCCGCAGCGAGGCCCGAACCACCTCCGACCAGCGGGAACGCTGGCGCCGGGTGGAGCTTGAACTGCCGGACACCACGGTCGACGTCACGTACCCGGGCCGTGGTGCCTCCCGAGACCTGCTCGACGGCGCGGCCCGGCTGGAGGTGCACGTGCGCCGCCCGTCGCCGGAGACTGGCACAGTCACCGTCACGGTCGCCCTGGTCAACATCCAGAAGGTGGGTGAGCGGGAGCTCCAGGACGCGTTCGCCCTCTTCCAGACCGGGCTGACGGTCCGCGCCGCCAACGGGTCGAGCGCGTTCGTGGAACGCCCAGCCGCCTTGTCCGCCGTGGACCCCGAGCTGGAGGCCAGCCGGCTGCTGCACCGGCACGCCCCCACCTTCGCCGCCGGCCACGGCTGCGCGGTGGCGTGGAACTGGGCCCCACCCCCGATCGGCCTCACCGAAACGGTGAAGGCGGGCGTGGCGGAGGTGCGCACCGAGTTCGTGCCCACGCACGAGGTGCTGCTCACCGACTCCAACCCGGAGATCGACGCCAGTGCCCTCACCATGCTGGGCCTCGCCGAGGCCGGCGACGCCGAAGTGATCGCCGCCCTGCAAGGGCTGACCGAAGGATACGAACGGTGGATTGATCGGAAACGGGACGAAGCCGCTGCGCTCGCCGGTACTCCGTATGAGAAGGCCGCGTCCGAACAGGTCCGGTCCTGCGGTGAGGCGCTGGAGCGGATCCGTCAGGGTATCGCGCTGCTGCGCGACAAGCCCGACGTGATGCGAGCGTTCCGTCTGGCCAATCGGGCAATGGCGACCCAACGGGCCCGGAGCGCCTGGGTCAAAGACGGACGGATCGGTGAGCCGGACCTGGCCTCCGCGCGCTGGCGTCCCTTCCAGATCGCCTTCATACTGCTGTGCCTGGCCGGGGTGGACGACCCGGAGCACCCTGACCGAGGCGTGTCGGATCTGCTGTGGTTCCCCACCGGTGGTGGCAAGACCGAGGCGTACCTGGGCCTGATCGCACTGACCACCTTCCTGCGTCGGATGCGGCTCGGTACGGCGGGCGGCGGTGTCACCGTCCTGATGCGGTACACACTGCGCCTCCTCACCCTCCAGCAGTTCGAGCGCGCCGCGATCCTGATCTGCGCGATGGAGCAGATGCGTCGTGAGAACCCCGCCGAGCTGGGCCACGAGGAGATCTCCCTCGGCATGTGGGTGGGGCGTTCCGCCACCCCGAACACGCTTCAAGTGGCCTCCAGGCAGCTGGGTGCGGCTCGCTCCGGCAGGACGCTCCAGAAGGAGAACCCCGTTCAGCTGCACGCCTGTCCGTGGTGCGGGACCTCACTCGACGCCCACCACTACTCGGTCGATGAGGAGGCCGTCCGGATGGACGTGCGCTGCCCCGGTTCGGGCTGCGCGTTTTCCGGCGGACTGCCCGTGCACCTGGTCGACGAGACCGTGTACCGGGCCCGGCCCACCCTGGTGATCGCCACCGTCGACAAGTTCGCCTCGATGCCGTGGCGTGCGCAGACCGCCGCCCTCTTCAACCGGGACGGTCAGGACTCCACTCCGCCCCCGGAGCTGATCGTGCAGGACGAATTGCACCTGATCTCCGGACCGCTGGGTACCTTGACCGGCCTGTACGAGACAGCCGTCGACGTACTTGCCGACCGTCCCAAGGTGATCGCCTCGACCGCGACCATCCGCCGCGCCGCCGACCAGGGTAGGGCCCTGTTCTCCCGTGAGGTGCGACAGTTCCCGCCCGCCGGCCTGGACGCACGCGATTCCTGGTTCGCCGTGGAAACCTCTGCGAGGGAAAAGGCATCCCGCCGCTATGTGGGCCTGCTCGCCCCCGGCACCAGCCAGTCCACCCTGCTGATCCGCACCTACGCCACGCTGCTCCACCAGGCGATGCGGGCCGACACCACCGAGGAGGTGCGCGACGCGTACTGGACGCTGGTCGGCTATTTCAACAGCCTGCGCCTGCTCTCCGCCGCCGAACTCCAGGTCCACGACGATGTCGTGTCCTACCTGCAGCACCTGGCCGACCGCGACGGCTGCGACTCCCGCTCCGTCGGGAACTACGCCGAGCTGACCAGCCGCGTCGACGCCAGCGACATCCCGGCCCGCTTGAGGCAGATCGAGCGCCGGCGGCCGGGTCGCGACGTAGTGGACGTGCTCCTGGCCACGAACATGATCGCTGTCGGCGTCGACGTGGACCGGCTCGGCCTGATGGCCGTCATGGGCCAGCCGCAGACCACCGCCGAGTACATCCAGGCCACCAGCCGGGTGGGCCGTGCCCACCCCGGTCTGGTCGCGGTGATGCTCAACGCGGGCCGCTCCCGGGACCGTTCCCACTATGAGAACTTCCAGCACTTCCACTCCGCTCTCTACCGCGAGGTCGAGTCCACGTCGGTGACCCCGTTCTCGGCCCGAGCTCGCGATCGCGGCCTGCACGCAGTGATCGTCGCCCTGGCCCGCATCCTGATCCCCGCCGCCCGTGCCGACGACGCGGCGGGAAACATCGACCTCTTTCTGGACGAGCTGAAGGAAAAGGTCCGCCCGAGGATCCTCGAACGGGTCGAGAAGGTCTCCCCGAAGGAGACCGCTGCCAAGGAGGTCGCCCACGTGGCCGCGGCCTTCGACGAGTTCGTCGACTGGTGGTACGAGGAGGCCGAGGCGCACGGCGGCCTGTACTACGAGCCGAAGCGCGGCCGCCACGTCCCCTCGCTGCTCAAGCCCTACAACGACGCCCTGGAGGATGTCGAGGCGTGGGAGACCCTGTGGTCCCTGCGCGACGTCGACGCCGAGTCCGCCCTGTTCATGGAGGCATCCCGATGACCCCGCCCCCTCCCCGCCGCCGGCGCGGCACCGACGGTTCCGCCGCACCGGCCCGCACCCTGCCCCGCCGCGGTGCGGTCCGTCGGGCCCAAGCCATCACCACCTACGGCGTCGGGTCGCTGATCGCAGTGGACCAGGAGTCGTTCATCGTCGCGGGCATCGACGCCGCGGAGGAACAGTGGCCCCGCGACGAGGCCCCGGTGATCCACGAGCCCCGCCTCGCCCGCGTGCTGGGCGTAAGCCACTTCCGCCTCCCGCCCGCCTCCGGCGACGACAGTCGCGACGGTATCCGGGTGCGCCGATTCCCGCTGTGGCACCACTGCCCCAAGTGCCACGCGCTGGACCACGTAAGGAAGTTCAACTCGCCGCCCGGACGCAACGAGTGCGCCGAGTGCGCCGAGCCCCTGGTGCCGTCTCGGTTCGTGGTGGCTTGCGAGGACGGGCACATCGCCGACTTTCCGTACTGGAAGTGGCTGCACCGGGGCCGACGCGGAGACGGCGAGGCCGGCTTCTGCGGCGGCCGGATGAGCCTGCGTTCCTCGGGCCGTACCTCCTCCCTCCGTTCGGTGGTGCTCTCCTGCTCCTGCGGGGTGCCGGAGGTGTCCATGGAGGGCTCCTTCCGGCGCAGCGCTCTCAGGGATCTGAGCATCCGTTGTGAGGGCAAGCGCCCCTGGCTGAAGGACGCCCCCGACCTTCCGTGCTCGCAGCCGCCCCGGACCCTCCAGCGTGGTTCCTCCTCCGTGTGGCAGCCGGTGCTTCGCTCCGCCCTGTCCATCCCGCCGTGGAGCGACACCCGGGTGCATGCCCTGGACAAGCACTGGGACAAGCTCCGTGGCTGCTCCACCCTCGCCGAGATCGAGATCCATCTGAAGTACATCTTCGACGAGGCAGCTGCCCCGGTGAGTGCCCAGCAGGTCTTGGACATGCTCACCGCGATGGAGGCCGAGGACCCCACCGAAGACGACGGTCCCGACCTCGACCAGGAACAGCGCTACCGGGTCCTGCGGGACCTGGAGTACGAGCGACTGCGCGCGGGCAATCCGGAAGAATCCGGCCACCACACCGAACAGTTCGTCTGCGAGCCCCCGACCGGCGACGAGAAGTCGCTGACCGGCCTGGGCCTGGTCGCTCCGATGCTGGTGAAGAAGCTTCGCGAGGTCCGCGCCCTCAAGGCCTTCACCCGGGTCATCGATCCGGAGACTTCTTCCGAAGGCCATGAGGCGGAGCTTTCCCTCGCCCGCACCGACTGGTTGCCCGCCATGGAGGTCCACGGTGAGGGCGTGTTCCTCCGACTCGATGAGGACAGGGTCGACGCCTGGGCCGAATTGCCCGCCGTTGCCGCCCGGGTGGCACGTATCCGGCACCATCACCAGCGAGTCCTCACCGAGCGCGCCTCAGATCCGGCCCGAGTGCCGTCCTCTCCGGCGACCCCGCGCATGGTCCTGCTGCACACGTTTGCGCACGTGATGATCAACGAGTGGAGCCTGGACTCCGGCTACCCAGCGGCCTCACTCCGCGAACGGATCTACTCAGGTGACGAGATGGCCGGCGTGCTGATCTACACGGCCACCAGTGACTCGGCCGGCAGCCTGGGTGGCTTGGTCGCCCAAGGTGAAGTCGACCGCCTCGTCCAGGCCGTGCGCTCGGCCGTTCACCGCGCCGAATGGTGCTCCGCCGACCCTCTCTGTGTCGAGACGGACACCTCTGGCGCGGGAGGCACCAATCTGGCCGCCTGCCACGCGTGCGTGATGCTCCCGGAGACTAGTTGCGAGTACAACAACGGCCTGCTCGACCGGGCCCTCCTCGTAGGCACGCCCGAAGACCCGTCGATCGGCTTCTTCTCTCACTTGCTCACCCAGTGAGTATCGGGCCCTGACACTGAGGCGGTATGGCACGAGTTGCCATACCGCTCCGGTGTCCTCAATCAGCGCGGGCTCAGTTCACGATGTCCCGGCTGCGGGTACGCCGCGCCTCAAAGCGGTCCGGATTGCGAGTCCGAGGGCCCGGCCCACCGGAGGCGGCGAGGCGTGGCCCACCTGGCGGTAGCGGGCCGTCTTGCGGCCAGCGAACGACCAGTCCTCAGGAAAGCCCTGAAGTCGTGCCACCTGCTCGACGGTCAGCGCCACCATGCCCGCATCACCGAGTGACGGGTCCCAAGGGAAATGAGGCCCGGGGACTTCGTCGGCGACAGTGCCGCCGTTCACCCGCATACGGGCCCAGGATCGTTTCGACCCAGTCGGCCCCAGATCGGCTCCACCACGGTTCCAGGAACCCCCGACCAAGGTCGGGGCGACTCGGTCGGCCTGCGCAGCCCAGGCGGCCGCGTAGGGCCAGCCGCGTGTGGCCATGGAGGCACCCAGCGCCTCGCCCACGGTGATCGGCGGCTTGGTGTCGGGCATCAGGGTGACGAAGTCTTCGATGGAGTCCTCCTTCAGAGCCACGAGGATTCCTTGCTTGCGATCCTGGGGCACTCCGTGATCCATCGCGTTGAGAACGAACCAATGGTGCCGATAACCGAGGTGTTCGAGCTCGGTCGCGATGTAAGCGCGGATCGGCTCGTACGCGGGTTTCGAGACCAGATCCGGAACGTTCTCGATCAACAAGGCACGTGGTTGTACGCCGTGCATGAGCATGATCGTCGCTTTGAGTATTCGAAGCTCCTCGGTGCTGTCCTCGCGCGCCACCGCGGCACTCGCCTTCACTCGAGGCAAGCCAGCAGCAAGAAGATCGACGTCATATGTCGCCTGGTAGTCCACCGGGTCGAAGTCCAGAAGGTCGGTCTCAAGGACCTCCCAGTCGGGACGATTCAGACGCAGCGTCTCGCAGGCCACGGCGCGGTTGTCCAGGAGTAACACCGGATCGAAACCAGCCTGCTCAAGGCCGAGCGCCAGGCCGCCTGCACCGGCGCACACGGCAAGGCAGCTGAGGCGTTCGAGTCGAGACTCTTCCATGATCACCGTTCGTGCTTGTCGGGAAACGAGTTCCAGCTGGGCTGGAGAGGCTACCCCGCCCACCCCCTGCGTCACTCAACTGCCAAGGTCTCACAGGCGGCCGGAGCGCCGAGGGCCGGTGATCGCATCTCCCTCATGGATGAGTCGATGGCCACGGAGGTCACGACAGCGGGTCCCCGGAACCTATGGGCGTCACCAACCATGGTCGGCCGCTCCGGAGCGTGACATCGACTCAACCATCTCCTGATGACGGGGGAATCAAAGGTCGCCAAGCTCTAGCCTGTGAAGTTCCACCCTGCGGTTGGACACTCTCCGTCTACGCTGCGAGGGTATGACCTTGCCGGTGCCGCTGGCGGGTCTCGAGTGGCGTGAGGTAG